>DATMYB010000296.1:0-9529 GCA_035561215.1 Syntrophomonas sp.
CATTTAAATTCACTCCCTCTGAAAATAAACAATCCCCGCCGGGATTTGTCACAATACCGAAACTCTTTATCCGATGATTGGCGTCGTATCGGATGCATGGGGTATTACCAAGAATGCAGCATCTTCGCCGTATCTTTGCAGGGCGAGGGCAATCGCCTCTTCAACCGTGTCGAAGCCTTCCAGGAACATGCTGTTGAGTTCTTCCTTGCTGATTTTGCTGCAAGCTACGGCAATCTTGAAATGCTGGACTGCCCTAGCCCACATATACGCCTTGCTGATATTGTCCGGCGCATATCCATCCTTAGTAAATTTATCGATAATGTCTTGAGGATCTTTTGCTTCCACAAGGACCTTGCCAAATTTCCCTGCTCCGTCTCGTGCTTCGGCTACCAAAATAATCTGACCGCCTTCCTTGCAGAGCATCTCGGCACAGCCAATCGCTTTTTGAGCCTGGTGTAAGTCAAAATCCCTCGGATAACCCCCGGGACTTACCACCACCACATCAGCTTTGCCCGCCACCGGTACCGTCCAGATTTTGGCACAAAGCTCCACACCCTTCAAATGCGCAGCGTTAAGTTCCCCGGCCACACAGCCTACCAGCTCCCGTTCAGGATTATCTACCGAATTAACGATGAAATCAACACCGGCAACATAGGCTCCCGCCAGCGCCTCTTCATGAAAGGGATTCCCTTTCAGCCAGCCCATGGAAGACGCCTTGGGACGAATCGGAAAGGAATGATGCGCCTTGAGGCTGTTAATACCGGCAATACCGGGGATCACGCTCTTGCGTCCGCCGGAATAGCCGGCCAGTTGGTGCGGCGTGATGCAGCCGGTTGTAATCTTGACCTCAGCCTCAGCAAATTCCTTGTTGATTTGAACTTCTACACCGCCGGCTGTCCTGCCCATGGTTACCAGCTTGCTCTCATCCGTAGCGCAGTGGTGTACGATCCTGAACCGTTCCACTACCTGCTCCCCAAACATGGAGCAAAGCTCCTCATGAGTATTAGAGCGATGGTTTCCATAGGCCACAACCAAAAATATCTGATCATCGGTAAAACCTGCCTGGCTCAGTTCATAGGCGATCTCCTCCACCAACAACCCGCCGGGATAGGGGCGGGTAATGTCATTTACAATGATTCCGGCGTTTTTTTTCCCTTTGGCAATGTCCCTGAGACGCGGAGAATCAATCGGATTTTCAATGGCCCGCCTTACTTCCGCCCGCATATCCTTGACGCCCGGAATATGAGCCGGCCCTATGACAGCCTGCACATTTGGTATTGCTGCCTTTATTTGCGTATCACCCACAGGAATATTTACAGTTGTATAGTTATCAGCCATGATGGCCCTCCTCTTCGCATAATCAATGAGTATTCAATTTCAAGTAGCGGGGGGACTGACGCCGTCGTTCAGTCCTTCAGCTTACCCTGCTCACGCAGGGTTTTTTTCACATATGGCAGTAATCCTCCGTTTTCGACCAACCCTTTGACAAAATCCGGATAAGGGCTGAATTTGAATTCCCCGCTATTTGTTGTAATAACGCTTTTGGTGAAATCGATGGATACTTTTTCGCCGGAAGAAATACGCTCCACAGCTTCGGGACAGACCACAGTCAATAGTCCTTCATTAAGACTGTTTCGATAATAAATTCTAGAAAAGCTTTTGGCGATAATTGCACTGACACCCCTGATCTTTAAACATTTTACCGCTTGCTCGCGCGCTGAGCCACATCCCCAGTTCTTGCCCGCTACGATGATATCACCGGCAGCACCTTCTTTATTAAATAAGGGATCAAGGTCCTCCAAAGCATGCGTCCCCATTTCCTGCTCGGAAATTAACATATATGTATAACGCCCTGGGTAAATTACGTCGGTATTAACATCATCACCGTATTTCCATGTCTTTCCAGTCATTGTCAATTTGCGTTCCTCCTATCTATACTATAGGCTCCCAACTTAATCTTCAAAAGCTGCTCCGGGGTCCCTGATCTCTCCGTAAAGCGCAGAATATGCCACAGTCATGGGGCTGCCAAGGTAGATCATGCTCTTACGGCTGCCCATTCTGCCGCAGAAATTTCTATTAGCGGTGGAAATACAAACTTCCCCTTCTGCCAAAACCCCTCCATAAACACCGATACAGGGTCCACACCCGGGATGGCCGATGGTACATCCGGCATCAAGCAAGATTTGCAGTACGCCTTCATCCATCGCTTGCCGATAGACCTGGCAGGAAGCAGGGTTGACGATGGTCCGTACTGCCACTTTCCGGCCTTTGAGTATCTGAGCAGCCAGGCGCAAATCCTCTATCCTGGCATTCGTGCAGGTGCCAAGAAAAGCCTGATCTATTTTTACTCCGGCGACCTGGGAAACCGCAGCATAGTTATCCACGGTATGCGGTTTGGCCACGCCCGGCTCAAGGTCGTCAAGATTGTATGACAGCTCCCTGTCATAGATGGCATCATCATCTGCCCAGATCTCTTGCGAATTACCGCTCTTTAATTTACCGGCCAACATTTCGCAGACCTTTTGATCAGCCTTGCATACGGCGTTCTTGGCCCCCATTTCAATACCCATATTGCATAGCGTCATTCGTTCGGCTACGGACATGTCCTCAATTCCTTGGCCATGGAACTCCACCGACATATAATCGGCGCCATCCGCTTTCATGTCACCAATAATTTTAAGAATCAGATCTTTTGCTGAAACTCCCGCTCTGAAGCTGCCGCAAACTGTTATTTTCAATGACTTGGGAACTTGCAGCCAGATCTGGCCGGTTGCCCAGATCGCCGCCATTTCTGTCCGTCCGATTCCAGTGGCAAAGGCGCCCAGTGCGCCATGCGTACACGTATGACTGTCTGTTCCGACAATAACGAGTCCGGGTGCGGCATACCCCTCCTGGCACATAATTTGGTGGCAAATCCCACCAAAGTTATTCATATCATAAAAGTGTTTTATGTTCTGTTCCGCTACTAACTGACGTACTTTTTTTTGTGAATCTGCATACTCCTCAGTTGACGGAGGTACCGTATGATCGAAGATAATGACTATCCTCGAACTGTCCCAAACCTGTTGCAGCCCTATGGTCTGAAAGGTTTGATAGACTGAGGAGGCATTCTCATGACTCATGCAAAAATCAGGTCGGACGACAACAACTTCTCCCGCCTTTACATCCTGCCCGGCTGCCCGGCTGAGGACTTTTTCGGCAAACGTCTTTCCGCTGGTCTTCATTTTCAGAAACCACCCCTTTCCTTAAAATATTCTGTAATACCACCGGATTTAAGAATTTCAATCATGATATCCGGCAACGGGGTTACCTCGATTTCCTGTCCTGTGTTCAAGACTTTAATCCTGTTCGAGCCCAACTCATATTCAAGAATATCCCCTTCGCGGATATTGGATGTATCACACTCTACCAGCGGCAGGCCTATATTTATGGCATTGCGATAGAAAATCCGGGCAAAGGATTTTGCAGCCACGCAGACTACGCCCGCTTCTTTCAGCGCTACCGGCGCTTGTTCCCGTGAGGAGCCGCAGCCGAAGTAGCTGCCGGCTACCAGAAAGGCGCCTCCTTTTACTTTCTCACCGAATTCAGGATCAATATCTTCCATTGCATGCAAAGCAAGATCTTGTAAATTTAAGGTTTTGGTATGTTTACCGGCAATGATCAGATCTGTGCTGATATCGTCGCCATACTTCAATACTTTCGCTGAGAGTTTCATACTGAATCCCCCTTTCCAGTCAATATCCCTGGCTCTGTTATTACTCCGGTTAAAACGGAAGCAGCCACAGTGGCAGGGGAAGCCAAATAAATAAACGCCTTGTTATTACCCATACGCCCCTTAAAATTACGGTTGGCAGTAGATAAGACCACCTCTCCGTCGCCGGGAACACCGCCGTGGGTACCCACACAAGCGCCGCATCCAGGTGTAAAGAAAACAGCTCCCGCTTCAAGTAAATCGAGATAAATACCCTCCTGGACTGCTTTACGCAGAACGTCCTTTGAGGCAGGGATAACCAGAAGCCTCACTCCGGCTGCGATCTTTTGGCCTCGTAAGATATCTGCAGCGATGCGTAAATCTTCAATCCGGCCATTGGTGCAGCTGCCCAGGAATCCCATCTGAAAAGGGAGCCCCGCCACTTGGGATACCGGACTATAATGATCGACTGTATGAGGTTTTGCTACACCGGGAGTAACTTCATCCAGATTTATTTCAACAGTTTCACAATAGACGGCATTATCGTCGGCTGTAATACCAAGCCCTGAATAGCAGGTAAAACCCGCTTTACCGCCCATTTCCACCACCATATTCGCTATCGTTAATCGATCGGCCTGTGTACAGTTTTCTAAATATTGTCCGTAAAATTCGAAGGCTTTATAGTTACCGCCGTCAGCGCCAATACGACCGATGATATAAAGGATAAGATCCTTGGCGGAAGCAGGGGGGTTCAGAAAGCCGCGAAGATTGATTCTGACGGTCTCAGGCACTTTAAACCAGTTTTTTCCGGAAAAAAGCGCTACCCCCATATCGGTAGCCCCAACACCCGTGGCAAAAGCGCCCAATGCACCATAAGTGCAGGTATGGGAGTCTGTCCCCAGGACCAAGTCGCCAGCTTTAACATAATGATTCTCTACAACCAGTTGATGGCAAACACCCTCGCCGCCCTCAATAAAATGTACCCCTTGCTCTTTTGCGAATTGCCGCATCAGCATATGCAGATTAGCCACCCTTTCATAGGGAGCGGGACAGGCGTGATCCGGAATCAAGGCAATTTTTGCGGGATCGAAAACTTTGACCCCACCCATGTTTTCAAAGGCTTTAATCGCCATGGGGCCGTTGGCGTCATGCCCCATCAGAAAATCGACATTACAAAAGACGATCTCACCGGCTGAAGCATCCTTGCCCGCATGGGCGGACAGTATTTTTTCAGCAATAGTTTTCGCAGCCATCTGACATACCTCCTTTCATTGCAATGAATAAGTGCCGTTATTATTGCGGAGATATTGGGCATTTACAAGATCGGCTTCGCTGACCGCTTCTCCCCGGCTGACCTTAACGATATTATCAATGGCCCGTCTGGCCAGGTTTCCGTTATTATCCACAGTATTTCCCCCGACATGAGGTGTCAGGACCACATTGTTTAAGGAGCGCAGGGGACTATCGGAAGGAATGGGCTCGTTCTCAAAAACATCCAGTCCGGCTCCCAGAATCCGTCCGCTTATTAAGGCCTCGGTGAGGTCTTTTTCGTTGATCACTCCGCCGCGAGAGGTGTTAATAATGATGGCAGTAGACTTCATCATGCTGATCGTATTCTTGTTAATCAGGCCAGCCGTACCTTCCGAAAGAGGTATGTGCAGGCTGACAATATCCGAGGTCTTGAAAAGTTCCTCCAGCGAAGCAAAGCTGACGCCAAACTCCTTTTCTTGTTCCGGTTCCAATCTTTTTTGATCAAAATACTGTACTTCGGCGCCAAAAGGTTTCACCAACTGTGCTACCTTCCTGCCAATATTGCCAATACCGAGCACTCCGACCAGTTTGCCATTGATGGTATATGACCTGCTCATAAATTCATTGCGAGGCCATTTACCCTCCAGGATACCGTTATGCATCGAGATTACGTTGCGATATATGGCCAGCATGTGCATAATTGTCAATTCTGCTACCTGTGTCGAATTAATACCCGACAACACAGCCACCGGTATATTTTGCTCTCCGGCCGCTTTGATGTCCACGATATCATACCCTACTCCCCAGCGTTGGATAAACTTGGCCTTTTTCAAGGTCTTTATCGTATCAGCTCTTAATTCCAGTGTCCTGAAAATCAGATAGTCGGCATCCTCGAGGCGGTTAAAATCTTCCGTCCTTGTAACGTATTCTACTTCGAAACCTTCGGGAAGCATTCCCTCTATGTATGAACGCATTTGCGCGTCGAAAGGGCCTGTAACTGCAATTTTCTCCATGGTTTAAACACTCCTTCTCATTTATGTTAAAAAACTAACTTAACAGTTCTATAAGGCGTTCCAAATCATTAAGTTGTTCCAACTCCATCACTTTCTGGTAGATGCTCTGCTGTATTTGCTCGCTATAGATCCCTTTACCGCAGAAACGCAGCTTTTCACGCATATCATCAGCTTCAAGCGGAACCTCCGGATCGCCTTTGGGTAAATCTACAGCTAAGGTTAGAACGGTTCCGTCTTTTTGAATAGCCTCGATCCGTGCCCCGCGGATATTGGCCTCCCTGTTCTCCAATTCCGGTTCGCTGACAAGCTCCATCTTGCGGATACAGGCGCGTACCTCATCGCTCATAGAGCGGGCAGCCTCCAGATCTTCCAATGTAAAATTACCGGTTAACAAGGCAGTGGCAGTGGCGTATGTGATGCTGAATTTCGCGCCATCCTCGTCATCTGGTTCTGAAATCTGCCCAGCGTTAAAGATAGCAGCCGGGTAGATATAAATTCTTATTTTCTCAATCTGCTCCAGAGGAGGCAAGCCCTTTTTTCGAAGACCTATGGCTATGTCAACAGGGGCATGGATATGTCGGCAAGCAGGATAAATCTTGATATAGCATGTTGTTATCATAAACTTCTTGCCTAAATCTCTTAACATCAGTTCAAGATCAACCTGATCGGCAAAGGCCCGTAAAAATCCTTTTTTACCCTCCAGCGGCTCTAAAGGCGCATCCGAACCGGCCTGAGCGAACAATGCGGAAAGGATGCCGGTACGCACAGCATTGCCAGGATTAATGGGCTTGGCCATTTGCCCGCTTTCTGTTACTTCAAACAGCCCTGAAGCCTGAACTGCAGCCAGGCTGATCGATCTTCTTGTGCCATCTTCAGACAGTCCCAAAATTTTCGCCGCGGCAGCTCCGGCCGCTACTGCCCCCACCGTACCCGTCCCATGAAAACCACGGAAGAAATGGGAGGGCATAATCGCGTTGGACAGGCGGACATAAATATCATAACCGGCTGCAATGGCTGTAATGATATCTTTTCCCGAGGCCTTTTTTAACTCAGCCAGGGCTAAAACTGCCGGAATGACCGTCACCCCGGCGTGACCCTGGGCTGTGCGATGACCGTCATCCAAGTCAGCTCCATGGCCATAAACTGCATTTAAGAAGGCCGCATGAGCTGCCGGTAATTGGCCTCCCCCGAAAAACACCGTGCTTTCAGGCTTACCACCCATTCCACCGATCACTTCCTGCGCAATCTTATTAAATTTTTGATTCACCTTGTATCCGGCCATAGCGGAAGCCAGGTAATCCATCACTAAAAGTTTGGTATACGCTACCACATGAACAGGCAAATCGTCATAATTCAGACTGTGAACATATTGGCTGAGCATGTTTGTAAGGTTTTTCTCCAGACTTGCCATCGCGTTCCTCCTTTTTTACTTGCGTAAGGCTTTCCTTCCGCTTTGATTCAAAGTTCTTTCTCAGGCAACACTCTGCTTCCTGGATTTAACAAATTTCATCAAACCCGGAACTACCAGTATCGCTAAGCCAAGTCCCAAGAAAACGACACAGATCGGTTTTTCAATGAATACCGCGAAGTTACCGTCAGCAATACGCAAGGCAGTACGGAAGTTGTTTTCCGCCATCCCGCCGAGCACCAGACCAAGTAAAATAGGAACAATGGGGAAGTCCAGCTTGATCAGGATATAGCCCACGAGACCACAGATCAGCATAAGCCAAACATCTCTCATATACTGATTCAGACTGAAAACACCGGCGACGGTAATGATGATCACAAGCGGGGTCATAAAAGGCATTGATTTTTTCACTGCCCAGACAAAGAAAGGCACACCGCCGATATTCATGATCAGCAACATGACGTTACCCAAATACATACTTGCGATCAGGCCCCAGGCTATATCAGCATGTTGAGTAAAAAGCTGCGGACCCGGTTGGATGCCGAACATCATGAACCCTGTGAGCAAAATGGCAGTCGTGGCTGAACCAGGTATCGCCAAAGCCAGGAGAGGGATCATATGGCCCACGGAAGATGCATTATTGGCAGATTCCGTGCTGGCGATAGAGTCCAGGGAACCATGACCGAACAGCTCCGGGTGTTTGGAATATTTTTTTTCAACTCCGTAAGAGATAAATGAAGCAATCGTGGCGCCGGCGCCAGGAATAAGACCGCAGATAAAACCGACGATCGAGCCGCGGGCGCAAGGCAAGGCGCTCTCTCTTAATTCCCTGGCATTGGGTAAAAGTCTACCCAGCTTATTTAAACTGATTTCTTCAAATTCTTCCGTCTTCTCCAATGAACTCATCACCTCGGCCAGGGCAAAAAATCCCATGGCAACCGGAATAAAGTCCATACCGTCCATCAAAAAAATCGTACCAAAAGTCAATCTGGGTACGCCAATAATGATATCCTGACCAACAGTGGCGGCGAGCAAACCTAAACAAAGCGCAACTAAACTCTTTGAGACTGCGCCGGTAGTAAAACTGGACACAAAGGCAAAGGCCATCGCAATAATTGCAAATTTCTCAGCAGGCCCGAAAAGCAGGGCTTTGGAGGCCAGCCAGGGGGCAAAAAAGGTCAAGCATATGATCCCGAATGTTGCGGCGACGAAGGAACCAATGGCAGCAGTACCCAAGGCAACGCCGCCGCGCCCTTTCTTCGCCAGTTTGAACCCTTCTACCGCACTCATGACGGATGAACTTTCACCGGGTATATTCAACAGTACTGAGGTAATGGTTCCACCGTACATGGCCCCGTAAAAAATACCGCAAAGCATGATCAGCGCTACTTTGGGCTCCATAGTGAAAGCGACAGGCAATAAGATAGCGCACCCCGCTGAAGGGCCTATACCCGGCAGGGCGCCAATAAAGGTACCCAGAGCAGCACCGAGCAAGCAATAAAACAGTGCCTTTACCGTAAAAATTCCAATAAAGCCTTGGATTAGCAGAGAAAAAGACTCCATAAACGTTACTCCTTCTGATTATTGCAGCCAAAATGGAATTGGCAGGCTTATCGAAAGCACCTTAAACAAATAAAAGATAATGACTGGAATAGCTACCGAATAGATAATTCTATAAACTAAAGCCACCTTTTGGGGTTCAATAAAACTCAACTCAATAAAGGCGAACAGGAACATGGAACCCATAAAACCAAAGAGTGGTATGGCAGCAACTGCCATAACAGCCAGTACGTACAGTTTAAATGGTCTGCCTAAATTTCTGAAGTCAATTTCATGCTTCATTAATACGCCTTCTGTCCGGCCCGTTAATATTTGGACAGTCAGAAAAATACTGGCAATCAACATTCCGACACCTAACATGAGGGGGTATGCGCCGGGTCCTAAGATCATTGATTCATGGGTCAGCGGTAAAGTTTTTACTATAATTATCGACATTACCAAGGCAAATACTGCCATGAAACATGCCGCTATCAGGCTGATTTTATAATTTGAATGATCTGGTTTCGCCTTCTCCATCATTTTTCACCCTTTCTTACTTAAGGACAATTTCTTCTATTTTAGGGTTAAGCAAAGGGCAGGCTAATCTGCATATGAGCGGCCAGAGAG
>DATMYB010000297.1:0-3484 GCA_035561215.1 Syntrophomonas sp.
GAAATCAACAATCTGGGGAGGACTCACCGATGTGCCCGGCATTATGGTGGGAAACGCCGAGGATAAAAGCGGCCGTACCGGATGTACGGTGATTCTCTGCCCGAAGGGAGCAGTTCCCGGCGTAGACGTAAGCGGAGGCAGCCCCGGTACCCAAAATACTGATATCATCCGTCCGGGCGCCTCTGAGTATCCTGTATACGGCGTCCTGCTTACGGGCGGCAGTTTCTTCGGACTTCCAGCGTCGGGCGGAGTGATGCGCTGGCTTGTTGAGCATAAAATTGGCGAGGTGCCGCTTGTTCCTGCGGCGATCATATTCGACCTCCTTTACGCCAAGGGTGCTAACCCGCCCGATGCGGCGCTGGCTTACGCCGCCTGTCAGGCCGCAAACGCAGGCCCCATAACAGAAGGAAATGTGGGCGCCGGAGCAGGTGCAACGGTGGGAAAAATCTACGGAACTCCAATGAAGGGAGGACTGGGTACTGCCTCCATACAAATTCCCGGCGGTCCGGTGGTAGCAGCTTTGGCGATAGTCAACGCTTTAGGAGACATATGGGATCAGGGTCATATTATTGTGGGAGCGTTGAATCCTGATAGAACATTTGTCAATCAAACTCGGGCTATGATGGAGGGCGTGCCATCGCAACTGTTTTACAGGAACACCACAATCGCAGTAGTGGCTACAACCGAGCGGCTGTCAAAGGCGGAGACAAACCGGGTTGCAAGACTCGCCGACGATGGAATGGCCCGTGCCATATCTCCCAATCATACGCAGTGGGACGGTGATACGATCTTCTGCCTTGCCCTGGGTACACATACCAGTAATATGTCGAGAGATGCAGTTGTTACGCAAGTGGGCACTGCCGCTGCATTAGTACTCGAGCGGGCCATAATACGAGGGGCGCTGACGGCGCAATCTGGAATATACGCATCAAAATGGAGCCAAACCTACAAATCGTTGAAATTTTAGCGTTCCCCCGTTGCAGCTGGATTGCGGCCTCCACATGCCTTGAGGATACAAAAAAGATGCCTCCTGAGTCTGGCAGGGACTTGGCGGCAGGCTATTCACATCCAATTCACTATTCCCAACTTTTCCATACATCTGCTTCATAGCCAACCGTTGCTTTATTTCCATTACGAACAACTGGTGTTTTTATTAGCTTAGGATTTTCAAGAATTTTTTCTCCTATATCTTCCTCTCTAAGATACTTAACCAGTCCCAATAATTGCTTATCTTTACAGTCAGGATCAATTAGATTCTCATATCCGCCTACTGCTTGCTTGACACTTTTTAATTCTCCTTTGCTCATTCCTTTCTGAATAATATCAATGAGCTGATATTTTATCCCACGCTCTTTAAAGTATCTCTCTGCTTTCTTTGTATCAAAGCATTTGGTTTTTCCAAATATTTGTGTATTCAAAAATAATTCCTCCATATACGCCGCAAGAATGCACGGTGAAATATGTTCATACTGCGCTTACTGCGGCTGGAACCCAATACATATTGAGCCATCTTTCTGAAAAGTAATTTATTGCGCAAATAGCATCATGGGAGACAGCGATTCCAATTTATTTGGGAAAATAGAAGCGACTAGCTAATCCCTCGCGCTTTCGATTCGTCTTAGTTTCTCAGTGTCCCGGGCTGGAGATGAACCGAAAAAGCGGGAGTACTCTCGATTAAACTGTGAGGGACTCTGATAGCCAACTTGATATGCGGCACTGGCTACTGCATACCCCTCAAATGCAACGAGGTTTCTGGCCTCCAAAAGCCTTAATTGCTTTTGAAATTGAATCGGGCTTAAACCCGTCGCCCGTTTAAACTGGCGGTGAAAGGTATTTATGGCCATACCAGATTTTGATGCCATCTCACCGATGTCTATTGGCCTCGTATAATTATCGCGAAGCCATTTTACAATCTGAGAAATCTTAGAGAAATTACTTTCTCGCAGGCCAAGTTGCCTCAGATACCATCCTTGCGGCCCCATCAGAACGCGATAAAGGATTTCGCGTTCATAAGCTGGTGCAAGAGCCGAAATATCTCTTGGTGTTTTCGTTAACCGCAATAAGCGCAGCCATGCCTCCATAAATTCAATGTCTATTTCACAAGCTGCGAAATGTTCAGAAGCAGTTGGTATTAGATCTTCAGGAAGGTCTCTTAATAAACTCTGAAGAACATTCTGATTCAACTCAAGACCAAGGGACATGTAAGGGCGGCCATCACGGTCTGGATGCACACTCGCCGTTGCGGGAACATGTACCGGTAACATGTAATATGAAGGCCCTTCCAGGGTAGTGCTACGCTCCCCAATTGAAAGAATCTTTGTTCCTTGAACCGTAAAACCAATCGTCGGCTTGTAGAGTGCTGTGAGTTGATGTGTGGGAATGTCTCCCTTAATCATGCTTAGCCCCGGTACTCCGGTTTCAATTGGCCGAGTGCCTGCTCTTTTCATTAAATCGATAATTTCATCTAAAACTTTATTCATACACATATTCTATCACATGATTTCCTGTTCCTCAACAGAGTTCTGAAACCTTTCGGCATTTTTAGGCTCTTTTTATGATATACACATGGGATAATCCGGGTATTTTGAAAGCATTATTGGTGGTTTTAGGCAATTAAAAGGCATCATTGGATCTAGTTTATTTCAGCAGAAAAGACTAAAATAGAATCCAGATCGAACAACAAAAAAAGGAGGATCTTATGAAAATTGCAATCGTAACAGGTGGAAGTAATGGCATTGGAAAAGCGACCGCGCTTGAGCTTGGCAAGCGGGGAATTAGCGTCATTCTCACATACAATTCCTATAAGGATCGTGCAGAATCTGTCGTTAAGGAAATTGAGAAGAATAAAGGAGTTCGGGCTGTAACACTGAAGTTGGATCTGACTCAAATGTCAACATTCGAAGGTTTCGCTCTAGAAGTGAAAAAGAGCCTCAAAGAAATTTGGAACAGAACGACTTTTGATTACTTAGTCAATAATGGCGGTGTTGGCGGGCCAATGATGTTCACTGAGATGAGCGAAGAGTACTTCGACAAGATCCTTAATACGAACTTCAAAGGACCCGTTTTTTTAACACAACACCTCGTCCGATTCATGGAGGATGCCGGAGCCATCGTAAATACCACGAGTACATCCAAGAACCAATCATCTCCAGGGTACTCCGCCTACGGCTCGTTAAAAGCAGCATTGTCATCTTGGACTCGCTACGTTGCCAAAGAACTTGCATCGCGTAAAATTCGGGTCAACGCAGTTTCTCCCGGCCCTACGCACAGCAATTTTGGCGATGGAGCATTCGATAAACATCCTGAATTCATCCAGCCGCTGGCAGAGCAATCCGTATTTGGCAGAATCGGCCAACCCGAAGATCTTGCAAAGGTCATTGTGAACCTATTGTCCGATGATTTCGGCTGGGTTACAGCCCAGGACATTGAAGTGTCTGGCGGATATTTGCTTTAAGAATATCAGGACGACAAAACCCTTTTTATA
>DATMYB010000298.1:0-3151 GCA_035561215.1 Syntrophomonas sp.
GGGTTTAAAAACCTCTGAAGAAACCTGTGCACTTATCAAAGATCTTACACAAAAGATCGGTAAGGTTGGTGTAATTGTAAAAGACGGACCAGGCTTTTTAGTTAATCGGGTAAATTCAGCTCTCATTGCGGAAGCAAACAAATGCCTGCTTGAAGGAGTTGCTTCGATAGAAGATATTGACGAGGCCATTAGATATGGGATGAATATGCCTATGGGGCCTTTTGAACTGGGTGATTTTGTAGGGTTGGATGTAGCGTTGGCTGTTTCTGAAAACATGTATGAAAATACCAAAAACCCCATGTTTGCTCCATTTATAACCCTTAACAAGCTGGTTATATCAGGTGATCTGGGCCGGAAAACCGGCAAGGGTTGGTACGATTATACCAGTGGACAAAAGAAGATAAGAGATGACGTTAATATCTAGACAAAACGAAATTAATGGGGACTAGCTCACTCGCCCGAATACTAAATAAATTTTTCTTACGATGGTGTGAGGTGAAAAAATGGAATTTAAGAACCTGATATATGAACAGGAAAACGGTCTTGGCATTATTACTCTGAATAGACCCAAAGCATTCAATGCGTTGAACGAAGATTTGACTTTCGAGTTAGGAGAATTAGCAAGCGTTCTAAACGGTAACCAGGACTTGAGAGTACTAATAATAACAGGCGGGAGCAGAGTCTTTGCAGCAGGGGCCGACATTATCGGTATGATGAACGCAAGCGTTATGGATGCATACCGGCAAGTCGTTATAGGACATCGGGTATTTGATAGATTAGAAAACTTACAGTTTCCGACCATTGCGGCCATAAATGGTCCATGCCTGGGAGGGGGATGCGAGTTATCCATGTGCTGTGATTTTAGAATAGCCGGGGAAGGTGCGGTGTTTGGACTGCCTGAGGTATCGCTGGGAATTATTCCGGGATGCGGAGGAACTCAGAGACTGGCCAAGTTAATAGGCCAGGCCAGGGCCAAAGAGATGATTTATCTCTGTGATACTATTAAAGCTTCTAAAGCCCTCGAGTACGGATTGGTTAATAAAGTGGTTGCCGATGAGTTAGTTATGGAAGAAGCCAAAGCATTTGCAGTCAGGTTAATTCAAAAACCAGGAGTTGCTTTGCGCTTTGCGAAAGAGGCGGTTAATTGCGGAGTACAATATGACTTCAGCAGCGGAAAAGGCATGGAACTATCCAGATTTTCCATGGCATTTTCCACTGAAGATCAAAAAGAAGGAATGAAAGCCTTCGCTGAAAAGAGAAAAGCGCAATATAAGAACAAATAAGGAATGGAAAGGAATGATTTAACATGTATAACGAAAGCAATGAAGTTGTATTAGTTAGTGCCTGCAGAACGGCAGTAGGTAAGTTCGGCGGAGTTTTTAGAGATATACCCGCCAATGAACTAAGCAAAATAACAGCTACGGAAGCAATCAAACGCGCCGGTATTGAACCAGGCCAGGTGGATGAAATAGTAATGGGTATGGCGGCACTTGGCGGCAATGGTTCTTTGCCTCCCCGTATAGTAGCCATGCAGATCGGCATGGATCCCAGGTCGGGATCCACAAATGTATACCAGAACTGTGCTTCCGGTATGCGTGCTGTAGATGTAGCTGCTATGAAATTGGCTATGGGCCATACCGAAATAGCTCTCGCGGTTGGAACTGAAAGCCAGAGCACGACCCCCTATATACTTACGAAGACGAGATGGGGTTCAAAGATGGGTGATTTTAAATGCCTAGACGGGCTGCTTTCTGATGGTCTGATCGATACTGTGGCAAATGTCCATATGGGTGTAACGGCTGAAAATATAGCTGAACTTTATGGTATTACCAGAGAAGAGTGTGATGCTCTAGCCTTGACCAGCCATAGACGTGCCGTGCGGGCAATAGACGAAGGCCGCTTCAATAGAGAAATCGTGCCGGTCGAGCTTAAAACCCAAAAAGGCATAGTGCAGTACGTTGATGATGAACACCCACTACGGGATACTAATTTGGAGAAAATGGCCAAGCTGTCTCCCGTATTTAAAAAGGGAGGGGTAGTAACTGCTGCCAATGCTTCGGGAATGAATGACGCATCAGCCTCAGTTATCTTAATGACCAAAAAGAAAGCTAAAGAACTGGGAGTAAAACCTTTAATGAAGCTGTTAAGTATTTGTACCGAAGGCGTACCGCCTGAAGTTATGGGCTTGGGCCCGGCGGTAGCAATTCCCAAGGCTCTCGAAATGGCCAATCTGAAGTATAATGACGTAGAGTATTGGGAAATAAACGAAGCTTTTGCTGCACAAATTATCGGCTGCTTCAGAAAATTTAAAGATGAGCAGGGCATAGACATGAATTTTGGTACTTTTGAGCAGGACGGAAATATCAATAATAACGGCTCGGGAATCGGTCTGGGTCATCCTATAGGAGCTACCGGAGTACGTATGATTACTACACTTTATTATGAATTGGAAAGGCTGGGCAAGACAGTCGGCGGGACAGCAATGTGTGTTGGCGGCGGATCTGCTATGGCAAGTCTATGGACCAGAGATATATAGGATTTTGTAAAGTTGAGGTAAGCATTCCTTCCTTATCATATTTTTTAACACCTGTGAATTGGATTTTGAATGAATAGACAAGTGTTTGCAATGTGTGATAGGTTTGCACCTTATATCGCCAGAAAATTAGAGAGGAGAATTAAAATGCCCATCAGCAATTTTATATTTGATATACGCGAAACCAAATTCGTATTAAAAGAATGGATCGATATGGACAAATTGCTCTCCTGTCCTGCATATAAAAATTATTACGGTGTAGACGATATTGAGCCGATTATTGATACTGCTTTTAAAATAACACGTGATGTTATTGCACCCATGAGCAAGGAATCAGATCGTATCGGCGCACAGTTTATTGATGGCAAGGTGATCACTCCGGATTCTTTTAAGAAGGCTTTTGCGGTTATTAATGAGGCCGGTTTGGGAGCACAGAACGCAGACCGGGAAGCGGAAGGGCGTTTGCCTTATACGATTGCACGATCCTACGAAGAAATGTTCTTGGGTGTTAATTTGGGTTTTGCAACATTTTCCGGAATACCGGCGGGGGCTATATCGGTGATTCAGGAACATGGCAGTGAATTTTTAAAGCAGAAATTTCTGCCCAAAATGATTACG
>DATMYB010000299.1:0-5331 GCA_035561215.1 Syntrophomonas sp.
TTACTTTCATTATAGCGTATTTTGCGAGAAAGATAGCGGATATATTTTAGGATACAACGTTTACCGTTTGGTAAAGCTGTATCCTGTTAGATGCCAGAGTATGGAATTAACTTAGGACACGAGAGCTAAAAATTTGATTGATTAGGATCGTATAATGGGCGACCATCTTGTAGATGCGTCAAAAATATATTCATCCGCCGCATCGGACAAAGCGGTCTCATTCAATTGAGACACGGGAACAGTAGCGCGATTACCGCTATCGACGTAGACAATATCGGCCGTACTACCGTTTTCAGATTCATTTACTGATTCAACTCTTACCAGACTGCCATTATGCTGAACTTGCACCACGGTGGACAAAGTCAGAACTTCGTTTAAACGCTCTAATTCCATTATCTTGCCTCCTTTTTGATTTATTTTGCCAGTTTATTGAGGCGCTTATACGGAAACCCAGGCTCAAAACAGGCAGAAAAAAATGCCGGTTATGGTTAAACACCACCACCGGCATGGATATTTAGACTTATATCATGACTTGCCCAGATAAGCCGCGCGAATATTTTGATTATCGGCCAGTTCCCGGCCCGGTCCTTTCATTACAATGTTACCGGTTTCCAAAACGTAGCCGTAATCGGCGATTTTCAAAGCCGCCGTAGCGTTCTGTTCGATTAGCAAGATGGTCATGCCCTGACTGTGGATGTTTTTAATGATCCTGAACACTTCCCGTACCAGTAAAGGGGCCAGCCCCAGGGAAGGTTCATCCATCATCAGCAGCTTGGGCCTGGACATCAAAGCCCGTGCGATCGCCAGCATTTGCTGTTCGCCGCCGGACAATGTTCCGGCCACCTGCCAGTGTCTTTCTTTGAGGCGGGGAAACAGCTCGTACATTTTTTCAATGTCAGCTTCAATCTCGTCTTTGTCTTTACGGGCATATGCCCCCATTTTTAAATTTTCCAAAACGGTCAGATTGGCGAAGATACGGCGGCCTTCAGGTACGGTGGTAATACCGCTTTTTACTATATTCACGGTATTTTTGCCGGTAATATCCTGGCCTTCAAAGACGATACTGCCGGAAGCGGCCGGGACCAGATTGCTCACGGCTCTGATCAGCGTACTCTTGCCCGCGCCGTTGGCGCCCACCAGCGTTACGATTTTATTTTCCGGAACCTCCAGGGACACGCCTTTTAAAGCATGAATACCTCCGTAATAAACATGTAAATCCTTAATTGTCAGCATCTATATCCACCGCCCCAAGATAAGCTTCGATCACTTTAGGATCATTTTGTATTTCCGCCGGATTGCCGTGAGCCAGTGTCTCCCCGTAATCCAGCACGTAGATTTTTTCACAGATTCCCATTACTACTTCCATGTGATGCTCGATCATCAGAACCGTAATGTCAAATTCTTTCCTGACCCGGGCCACAAACTCCATCAATTCCAGCGATTCGGCCGGATTCATTCCGGCTGCCGGTTCATCCAGCAGCAGCAGGCTGGGGTTGGTAGCCAGCGCCCGGGCTATCTCCAAGCGCCGTTGTTTACCATAGGGCAGGGAAGTTGCCGCTTCATTGCATACGTCATCTAACTGGACTTTTTTAAGCAATTCCATGCATTCATCATAGTTCTGCCGCTCAGCTCTGGTATAACGGGGAAGCCCTAATACGGCTTCCATTAAATTCGCCTTCATTCTGACGTGTTTTGATATTAATACGTTTTCCAGCACCGTCATGGACTGGAACAGACGAATGTTCTGAAAGGTGCGGGCTATACCGCGGGCGGTGATTTTATCCGCTTTCATGCCGGTAATGTCGTCGCCCTGGAAATAGATTCTGCCGGAGGTAGGCTTGTACACTCCCGTGATCATATTAAACACCGTAGTTTTGCCGGCGCCGTTGGGGCCGATCAACCCGACAATGCTGCCGGAGTTTACTTCCAGCTGCAACTCGGAAACGGCTCTGAGGCCGCCAAATTCCATGGTGATATTATCTGTTTTCAAGGTAGCTGTACTCATGCGGTTTCACCCCTCTTTCGGGATCTAAGTTTTTCAAATTTCCTAAATAACCAGTCCCAGTTGAATTCTTTGGTACCCATCAAACCCTGACGGTAGAAGAGTATGACCAGCAGCAGCAGAATCGAGAATATGACCATGCGCATACCGGATAGACCGGGAATGTTCAGCCCAAGAATACTTATGGGCTGTTCCACCACCCGCAGTACTTCCATCATAATTGCAATTACAACAGCGGAAATCACCGAGCCGGTCAAGCTGCCCATGCCGCCCAGAACCACAATCAATAAAATCTGGAAGGTGAACAGAAATCTGAACATGGTCGGATCGATGGATGTTATCAAGAAACCCATCAGAGCTCCGGCTATACCGGCAAAAAAGGCCCCCACGGTAAAGGAAATCAGTTTGTGTTTAAACAGGCTGATGCCCATGGCTTCAGCGGCAATTTCGTTGTCGCGGATAGCTCGGAAGGCGAACCCCCAACTGCTGTTTATCATTCTTTTCAGAATCAGCAGCGTCAATATGACCGCTCCCCAGTATACCCAGATACTGTTTATAGAAGGGATATTTTTAAGTCCCAGGGAACCGTTGGTTATAGAAGTGGTGTTGGTCACCACAATACGGATGATTTCGGCAAATCCCAACGTAGCAATGGCCAGATAGTCGTCCCGCAGGCGCAAAGCAGGTATTCCGACCAGCAGTCCAAACACTGCCGCCATTAGCCCGGCGGCAATGATAGCAGGAAATATCGGCCATTCTATTTGGGCCAGAACCGGAACAATAGGCGTCATATAGTATATTAATTCCTTACTGGCGGGAGACATGGTTAAAATAGCTGCGGTGTAAGCGCCGACGCACATAAAACCGGAATGTCCCAGGGAAAACATACCGGTAAAACCCAGCACCAGATTCATGCTTAAGCCCAGAATTGCATAAATTGCCGCCAGATTCAGCACCCGGATATAAAAGCTGTTCATATAGGTTTGGGCTAAATACAGCAGACCGCAAACCAAAATTAATACCAATAGGGTGAGAATGTTTTTGCTGCGTTCATTTTTATCCATCGATCACACCTTCTCCACAATGTTTTCGCCTAATATGCCGCCCGGTCTAAAGAGCAAGATCAATATAAGGATGACAAAGGCGAAGGCGTCACGATAACCGGAAACACCCGGGAAAAAGCCGACCAGCATGACTTCGCAAAAGCCGAGCACAAATCCGCCCAGCATTGCGCCGGGAATACTGCCGATACCGCCCATGACTGCGGCAATAAAACATTTTAACCCCGGAAAAACTCCCATCAGCGGATCTATCTGGGGATACTGCATGCTCCACATAAGACCGCCGATGGCAGCCAATCCTGAACCTACCGCGAAGGTAGCGGTGATAACTTTATTGACGTTAACAGCCATAAGGCTGGAAGTTTCAAAGTCACGGGAAACGGCGCGCATAGCCATACCGATTTTGGTTTTCTTTACCATTAAAGTAACGGCTATCAGCAGCAAAATAGTTACCGTAGGAATGATGATCGTTAAAGAGAGAAATGAAATATTTCCTACATGTATGTTCCAGACCAGTTCGGAAGGACGGGGGAAAGGTTTGGGACGTGCGCCGATAGCAACGATGCCGAGATTTTCCAACAGGAAGGAAACGCCGATGGCGGAAATAAGGACCGAAATACGGGGGGCATTGCGCAAGGGACGATAAGCGGCCTTTTCAATGCCGATTCCCAACAGGGTGGTAAGGACGATGGCGATAGCGAAGGCAATATACCACGGCATACTAAAGATCAGAATGCCGTAAAAGGCTATATAGGCGGCTACCATTAACAGGTCGGCATGGGCAAAATTTATTAGCCGGAGAATACCGTATACCATAGTGTAGCCTATGGCGATCAGCGCATAAAGACTGCCCAGGGTAATACTGTTGGCAACATTTTGCAGGAAAATGTCCATGGACAAAGTAATATCAGCTCCTTTAATTGCGATCAAGGGATATGAGCATATAAATCATCAAGTTGTGCAAAACAGATGCTCCCCTCTGGATTTCCAAGAGGGGAGCAGAGATTTTTAAAATGTATTACTTGGGATCTACTTTGCCTTCATAAACGAATTTGCCGTCGACCACTTTCTTGATGATCGCAGTCTTGGTGGCGTCACGGTTTTCATCCAGTGTGATGATACCGGTGGCGCCTTCGAAATCCTTGGTCTGCGCCAGTGCGTCGGTGATTTTTTGGGAATCGGCGGAATTGGCCCTAGTGATGGCATCCAAGGCCAGTTTGTAAGCATCGAATCCCAAAGCGGCAAAAGCGTTAACTTCTTTGTCGGGATAAGCTTTTTTGTATTCGGTCAGGAAAGTCTGGGATACTTCGGTTACAGGATGATCGGCGTCAAAATGAGTGCTGAAATATATATCCGAGTAGGATTTCACCTGATCGAGGAATTCCTGGGCTTCCCAGGTATCTCCACCCAGAATGGGAACGGTTATACCCATTTCGCGTGCTTTGGCAGCTAACAGGCCGCATTCCAGGAAGTTGCCGGGAGCGAAAATTACATCGGGTTTTTTGGCCTTGGCTTCGGTCAATTGAGCGGAAAAATCCTTGTCGCCGGTATTGTAATTCAGCTTGGCCAGAATGGAGGCATCGCCGTTGGTGGCTTTAAAGGCTTTTTCAAAATAATTGCTCAGACCTACTGAATAATCCTGTTGTACATCCTGAATAATAACCGCGGTTTTGGCTTTCAGCGTCTGTCCGGCGAAGTTGGACATTACCGTGCCCTGGAAAGGATCGATAAAGCAAACTCTGAAGTAATATTCGTTGCCCAAGGTTACCGCAGGATTGGTGGGCGAACAGCCGATTACCGGAACCTTGGCGTCCTGGGCTACCGGTCCGCCGGCCATTGATACTGAACTGCCGTAACTTCCTATAATTACGTTAACTTTATCCTGGCTCACCAATCTGGCCACAGCATTAGCCGCTTCCTGCTTTTCGCTCTTGTTGTCCACCGTTACCAGTTCAACTTTTTTCCCCAGTACCTCAGGATAGAGCTGGTGGGCTAATTTGATACCCTCCAGAGTCATCTGTCCGCCGGCTGCATTCGTTCCGGTCAAAGGCTCATATACACCAACCTTGATGACGTCCGACGATGGTCCGGCCTTTTTGTCGGAATCATTGTCCTTCTGGCCGCAACCGGTGACAGCTATGGTTACCAACATAAGCGCCACCAGCAACACAGCCCATTTCTTGTTTACTTTCCGCAAAATTACCTACCCCCCAATAATTTTTTGCGTCTTCATCCACCTAAAGACGCATTGCAAACTTATACTATCAT
>DATMYB010000300.1:0-2215 GCA_035561215.1 Syntrophomonas sp.
TGGTATTTGCAAAATTAAAACCTCCCCAATTAAACTGCAAAAAGTTTAGCAATTTGGGGAGGTTTTTTCATCCTCTCAAAAACATTGTTTGTGCAAACATCTATACTGGTTTTTGTCTGTTTATTGTGCAAAATTACAACACCATCGCCTGTCTGGAGCGGTCCGCCGCGGAAGGAGAAAAGGCGGACGCCTCTCTTTACAGCAGCTATGCCCTTGCCTTCAGCGTTATTACGCGCTACATGACGGGCGTACCGCTGCAGGAATTGAAAGAATACATCGCCAATCACCGCAGCCGGCGGAAAAGGCTGACGCATTATCTGGCCAATCATATCTATGCCGTCTACGAAAATCATATCCGCTGGCTTGAGGAAGGTGTTGCCGCGGGTGACGAAGTCTCGTTGGCGGAGGCAGACCGGAATAAGAAGCTGTTCGCCGATACGATCAAGTTAAACGGGGATATGATCCGCCTGCAGCGGCTGTACCTGGAGGGCAAAACGCGGGAAGCATATTATCTGGCCGAGGAGATTGAGGCGGAGGTGAGCCTGCACCAAGGGTTCCTTTTAAACGTGGAAGCCCTCTTCTACAGCATCCTCTCCCGGTTAGCCGTTCACCGGGATTTGAGCGGGGTGGAAAAGAGGCGCAATAGAAGATTCATCAAGAGACAATTACATGAACTGCGATACTGGGTCCGGGTTTATCCGGACAACCATAACGCCCGTTATCTTTTGGCGCGGGCCGAATACGACGTGCAATTTGCCGGGGGGAAACATGCGCCCGGACTATACCGGGAAGCCATGGAATTCGCACAGCATCAGGGTAACCTGGCGCTTGAAGCCTTAGCCAGCCTGCTGACCGCCGGATATCACCGCGACGACCGCAAGCTTTCCGCATTTTATGCGGCCGAAGCCGCCAGCCTGTACCGGAAATGGGGCGCTGCCGCGCTTGCCGACGCAGTTGCGGCGAGATGGAAGCCGGATACCGGCAGCGCGGAGGCTGGAAAATCGGATTTCGGTCCGGTAACTTCCACAGCCGGGGAAACTTTCGCGGCAGAAAATCTTGCCGGACTACGTGAAGCGGCCGCCACCCTTGCGGAGCCCCCCGTGGCCAAACCGTACGCCGATGACAGGGATATTTTATCCCACTTAGGCCGGATAGAAGAAATGAACGAAGAAGAGGGATACCTTTACCTGCTCGACCTGCTCATCCGGCGGGGTGGCATTGATTACTGCGCCGTTTTTTTTGAGAAGACGGAGGATATGTACCTGAAATATGAACAAAGAAAAACAAGCGGGCCGCAAATCCACCGGGAGCCTATCAATATGAACCACCTAAGCGGTCTGCCCCACAAGATCATCCGCTACGCGGCCAGGACGGAAACGAAAATTCTGCTGGAAACAAAAGAGCGGACCGGATTGTTTGCCAACGACCCTTACCTGGCGGCTGAAGATCAGCTGTCTTTGGCCTGTTTGCCATTACGATATGCCGGCGTGCTCGCTGGGATAATCTATCTGGAAAAAACAGGCGAGGAAGGGATAGGTGGTACCTTGCCGTCCTTGGTAAAAGGGTTCGTCCCTTTGCTGTTAGCGAAAAAGGTTAACGGCAACGCCATATTTACAGAACCGAAGCCGGAGTCGCCGGCCGCCCGGAAGACAGAAAAGCTGACTGGACGAGAGGTGGAAGTCCTAAGGATGGTGGCGGAAGGGATGTCAAATTCCGAAATCAGTGAGAAACTCTACATCACATTAGGGACGGTCAGGAACCATCTGAGCAACATCTATGCCAAACTGGAAGTGGATAACCGGGTCAAAGCGGTAATGAAGGCCAAAGAACTGAAAATTATTCATTTATAAGCTTTGTCACTCCCCACGGCTGAAATGTATGGAATTCTTAGGTGATTAAACCGAAGGGCATTTCTGCCTTCATAGCTCGCGTCCTGTGTATTTCCTTCCATTTTCGCATCATCTCCTTGATTTTATTTTCCATGCACAGCTTCAGCCCGTTGGAAACCGTGCACTTCCAGTGCAGATAGATATTGCAGCCGACCAAGGGTCGGAACCTAAACCCTCCGGCTTTAGCCAGTGGTCGTAAGGGTATGCGCTTTTTGTATATCAGTCCACCTCCGCCTCCGC
Source organism: Syntrophomonas sp. (assembly GCA_035561215.1). Lineage (GTDB taxonomy): Bacteria > Bacillota > Syntrophomonadia > Syntrophomonadales > Syntrophomonadaceae > Syntrophomonas_B. The sequence goes on from DATMYB010000300.1 coordinate 2,130, forward strand.
AGCTATGAGGACGGCAAAAATATCCTGCAGGTAGAAGTTAAAACAACATAAAAAAGAGCTATTTTAAAAAAATATGAGTTTTGTCA
>DATMYB010000301.1:0-14414 GCA_035561215.1 Syntrophomonas sp.
ATATTATATTGCGAATTTCTTTAGATCATCAACAACGACTGTATTTATCCCCATTGCACTTCGTTAGTTCCGCTTGAACGGTTATTTTTTCCATGGACTTCCGGCTGTACAGCAAACAAAAATGCCTCAAGTAACTCATTCCCTATAGCTGCTACAAGGCCAGGTTTTCTATGCGTTGGCATACCTTTGCTGCTAATGCAGGATTGTGGGTAACCACAATCAGCCCCAACTGCCTCTGCGTTACCTCCTCCTGCAAAAAACTCCATATCTGCGCTTGGGTAATCATATCAAGCATCGTGCTGATTTCATCCGCAATCAAAAACCGTGTGCGCCTCCCCAATGACCGTGCTATACAAAATCGTTGCAGCTCCCCTCCAGATAACTCGCCTGGGAAACGGTTAAACCAATCGCGTTCAATTTCCAATTTCTCAATAATTCTTGGTTCAATTTTGTCGCCTTCCGCAATCGTTTCCCTCAATTTCAAACGAGGATTCACGGATTTTTCCGGATGCTGCCAGATCATTTGCACCGGGCAGTAGCCTTCTATGCCATACACATCCTTCCCGTCTAAAAGCGCCTGTCCCCGCTGGGGTTTTATGTATCCCGCCAATATCTGGCACAAGGTCGTTTTCCCAAACCCGCTGGGAGCAATGATACCCACCCGTTCATGACTTTCAACGGTTAGCGTAACGTTATTTAAAATCTTTTCACCTGCTTTATAACCAAAAGTAATGTCTTTAGCCTCTAAGCGCATAACTGCTCCTCCCTATTCCGCATGAATACAACGGACGCTTCCTCCCCGCAGTGTATGCACGGGGATTTCATGTTCGCACTCCGGCATTCGTTGCGGACAACGCGGACCGTAAGGGCAGCCCTTGGGCATATCCTTTACATAAGGCTGCGCACCCGGCGACGCTTCGAACCCATTTTGAGGCATCGCGCGCCACAGGGCTTTCGTGTAAGGATGCCGTAATGTGTGAACAAACTGGAAATCCGATACGGGAGCTTCCTCCACGGTTGTGCCGGCATAAAAAACAGCAATACGGTCGGCAACCTCCAGTGCCAAATCAATATCATGCGTAATCAGCAGCACCCCGTTTCCTTGGTCTGCAAACTGTCGAAAATGGCGCAGGGCGTTTTTGGCCGCCTCCAAATGAAGTCCCGGCGTAGGCTCATCCGCTACAATAAGTCTTGGATTTTCCATCATGGCAGAGGACAAAAAGACCCGCCGTATCATACCCCCCGAAAGTTCAAAAGGGTATAGATTCTCGGTTTTTGGAGGCAATTGGTAATATGCAAACAGTTCTTGCTGCCTGCGCAATATAGCGGCGTCTCTTTGCCCATTACGCACCTGCGCTCCGACCTTTTCCAGTGGATCAAGATAAGTAACGCTTTGAGGGACAAAGGCAATCTTACTGCCGCGCAGTTGCTCTATCCGTTTGCTGTTTAACAATTCACCCTCGTAATAAATATTCCCGTAAACACTGCAGTTTGACGGCAAGATTCCTAAAAGCGCATGAGCCAGCAAGCTTTTTCCCGACCCGCTGGCACCAACCACCGCCACTATTTGGTTTTTTTCTACCGTAACATTTAAATTGTGAATTACCCTAATATCTGTCTGGCGCAGACCCCGTTCATATTGCGTGAAGGTTACGGATAAATTCTCTATTTTTAAAATCGTGTCATTTGGCATAAAAGATCATCCTTTAATTATGTGCGCTGTGTGGGTCAATAAGCCTTCTAAAGCTACTCCCCATCAAGTCAAAGAGCAATACGGTAAGTAAAAGAGCGATGCCGGGGAAAAAAGCAAGCCACCACATACCCAAAGACAAATATTTCATGCTTTCGGAAAGGATCACGCCGATTCCCGGCTGCTCCGGACGCAGCCCGAAACCAAGAAAGGTAAGCGCCGCCTCATGCAGTATCGCGTGTGGGAAAAGCAAGATCAAACCCACCAGGAACTGAGGAAATATGTGCGGAAGCATATGTTTGCGAGCAACTTTAATTTTGCTTTGTCCCAGTTTGGCGGCAATTTTTACATACGTTGCCTCCTTCAACCCCAAAACCTCCCCGCGGATAACGCGGGCCAGGGTGGGCCAATGGCTCACCGCCACGGCGACAACGATGCCGAACATTCCTTTTCCTAAAGCGTAGGAAATTAAAAGCAACAGCAGCAGGTGCGGAATGCCCATCACGACATTGATAAAAAATTCAATGATCGCATCGACTGTCTTGCCAAAGGACGCGGCCATCAAGCCCAAAATGCCTGCCAAAATCGCGCTGATTGCCGAAGCAAAAATCCCGATGAATATGCTGATTGACAATCCTTTAAGCGTCCTCGCCAACATATCCCGGCCCAGCCAATCGGTTCCCAGAATATGCTGTGGGCTGGGGGCCAAATTTTTGGCGTCAGCGTGGGTCGTGACTGCCGCCTCGCTCATAAGGCTGCCAAAAACAGCTATGCCCAGAAGCAGAATGGCCGACAAGGCAAAATACAGAATTGTTTTACGCCGCTGGTTAAGCCGCGGCTTTCGATACGTCTGCAAAACAGCGATCGTCGTCGTATCAGCCATGCGCCCACCCCTTTCGGATTCTTGGGTCTATGACGCTATACAGAATATTAGCGGTCAGATTACCGCCAAACACCAGCGCGGCACTGATGACCGCAATGCCCAAGAGCAAGGGGGCATCGCCGCTAAGTCCCGCGTTAACCGCCGCTTGACCCAGGCCGGGGTAGGAAAACACCTGTTCCACCAGCACTGAGCCGCCGAAAATTTCTCCAATTGAAGCGAACTGCAGCGTAAGCGCCGGGAGCATCACATTACGAATTCCGTGGTGTCGGACGATAGAGAAGGTGCTTTCTCCACGCGCTCTGGCAAAGAGAACATAGTCTTCTTCCATTACATCAATCATTTTTTCCCGCGTATGCAGTGCGATATTGGCTACTCCGATAACGCTCAGGGTAAGCGCCGGAAGAATCAAATGCCGCAGGGTATCAAAAATGGTCACCTGATCTGCGGCCACGCCAATCGGCACGCTGAACCCGATGGGGAATATCTTCAGCCAAACGGCAAAAACCATTAACATAACCAACGCCAGCCAAAAGGTAGGGGTGCTGGCCAAAAGGAAAGAATACCCTTTGACCAGTTTGTCTGTCAGCCTGTCGCGCCGAACACCCGCTAAGATGCCCAAAGCAAAGCCTAATATGCCCGAAAATATCCACGCAGCCATCATCAGCGCCAGCGAGTTAATAAATCGCACCCCAATCACATCACTGACCGGTCGGCGGTATATCAACGAAGTTCCCATATCCCCGCGCACAAAATCGGTGAGCCAATTCCAATACCGTACCGGCATAGGCGTGTTTAGCCCAAAATAGGATTGCAGCTTGGTCAAAGTTTCGGGGCTCATGCTTCTCATGCCAACTTCACCTAAAAACATACGCACAGGGTCAACCGGCGAAACTGAAATCAAGAGGAAGCAAAGAACACTTACAGCGAACAGCACCAACAGCATCTTCCCAACATTTTTGAGTAAATAAAAGAAAAAAGTCAGGTTTTTATTCACGGACATCTGCTCTAATTCCAATACCATTGATCGACATTATTAGCGATCGTCCAACCATACCCGTGCGGATGGATCTTATGGTCAACCACATTCAGACCGTTTTTGACAAAATAAATATGGTCAATCTCGACCAGCCATATCCACGGAGCGTCGGCAGTCGGTGTAACACCGTTGGCCCCATCCCAATGCGCCTGGCTCCATAAGGGATAGGAAGCCTCCACCGATTTTGCCGCCAGGGCTTCCTCCACATGGGCATCAACCGCCGGATTAGAATAGGAAGCGCCATTTCTGCCGGTATAATAATGACTGATGATACCCGTAGGCGAATGCATACCTGCTCCGAACACATGAGGCGTTTCGTAATACAGCTTAGATATCTCATCCCAGCTTGCGCCAACAGGATTGATTTTAATCCCGACTTCTTTCGCCTTTTCAGCTACAGCCATGGCGATAGCGGTACGAACCGAGTTGGTAGACATATAAAGCATATCGAATTCAGCTTTTAAGCCGTTTTTCTCATAAATGCCGTCCGCATTTAATTTCCAGCCATCAGCCTCCACAATGCTTTTTGACTTCTGCGGGTCATAAGATACATTTTTCATAGCTTCATTTTCCCACGGCTCCCCGTGGCTTTCGCTGTAAGCTACCTGCCCGTAACCGCGCAGGACGTCTTTAACCAGAGCATCCCTGTCAATGGCAAAGGACAAAGCCTGACGAATTGCCAAGTTTGACGTTACGTCATTGCCGGCGGGAAAAGTCTGCCCGGATGCGTCAGGTTCGGTTTTGTTGCCGGAGGGAATACAAGGCATGTTAATGCCGCGGATATCGACACTGTCAAAAGAAACGATATTATAGTCATTTACGGGTTTTACCGTGTAATCCGGCGCGGTGTAGGCCACATCCACCTGCCCGGCTTGCGCCGCGGCATAAGATGCCTCCTCCGACATAAACACTATGGTAACACGTTTGATCTTAGCTTTCTCGCCGTAATAATCGGGGTTCGCTTCCATAATGACCTGTTCTCCTTTATCCCACTGCTTGAGAATATAGCGGCCCGAACCGATCGGATTTTGACCATATGTTACGGGATCATAGGTGTGTTCCGGCACGATGCCCACAACCGCCGCTATATATGCGAAAGCGGAATAGGGCTTGTTGAAATGGAAAATTGCCGTTGTATCATTGACAGCCTCTACCTCGTCCAGCATAGAAAGATCCGTCTCGGTCGCCTGCTGTTTCGCGCTGTTATATGTAAAAGCCACATCGGAAGCTGTGAGCGGCTCGCCGTCAGTAAACTTTACATCACTGCGGATTTTAAACGTCCACGTTTTCCCATCCTCGGAAATTGTGTAGCCGGTAGCAAGATCGTTACCAATGGTCAGGTCGTCCTTGGTAATTAACAAAGTGCTTTGAAATAATGGATCATGGGTATGTTCTCCGGCGGCCCAGCCCATAATTGGGTCAAACCCGGCAGCAGGCTCGGATTCTTGATCCATTGAGATAATAACGCTGTCCTTCGTTTCATTTTTCGCCGTGTCATTTGAGCCGCCGCAGCCCGCCAGTATAAACACCAGCAACATAAGTACCGGCACCGCAAACCAATTTCTTTTTTTCATAAGCGTCAGTCATTCCCTTCTTTTTGTATTCCCATGCAGGACCATAAAAAAAAGGCACAACAAAAATTGTTGTGCCTTCTGGCCCAGATATAACCATTCATTGGTTAACACTAAAAACAAACTTCAGTGTTTTAAGAACTCATCATGATTTCATATCATGTTTATGGAAGCCATAATAGCAATTAACAAAATTTTTGTCAAGAGCGGGATGGCCATTGTAGACATGAACTACAACTTTCCGTCACCAATCTCCACCGGAATCGAGCAGCCGATGATTATACAACCGATTTTTAAGACTATCAAAGGTCGTCCTTGGGTTTTATATATCCCAGATCTTTGTCTTTAAGCAGCAAGGCTCTTTGGATGGAAGCATCGCCATACTTGTTCCTGATCCGGTCCACCGTCATTTCCACCCGTTCAATTTTATCCCGTCTTTCAATATCGTCCATAAACGTAAGCTGCACCACGCTCCCTGCAGGTACCAGGTCACTGGCCCGCAAGCCTAGACTGCGCACTGGTTTTCCCCACTCATAATGCCGGCGGAATAATTCCATGGCAGCACGCTGCAGTTCGTGAGTCAAATTGGTCGGACGCGATTGTTTCTGCTGGCGAGTGAAGGATCGCAGTTCTGTATCGCGCACGTATATTTCCACCACCCGGCACTCAAAGCCATGTTCGCGCAGTCTGGCGGCCACGCTTTCGCCCAGGACATAAAAGACCAGCGCCACATCGCTGTCATCCACTAAATCACGGGGAGTAGTGGTGCTGTTACCAATGGATTTGACGGCGTCTTCCTCGCCCCAGACGCTGACCGGAGAATCGTCCAACCCGTTGGCGAAAACCCACAACATTTCGCCCCATTGGCCCAGCAAGCGGCGGAGCCAGGACAGATCGGCAACGGCAATATCGCCTATGCTTACGATCCCCCGTGCATAAAGTTTACGTTTGGTGGCACGTCCCACGTAGAGCAGATCGCCGACCGGCAGCGGCCATACCTTTGCTCTAAAATCAAATTTGTTGATCACCGTGGTAGCGTCGGGCTTGCGCATGTCGCTGGCCAGTTTGGCAAAAATCTTGTTATAGCTTACCCCTACCGAGGCGGTTATTCCCAGCTCTTTTTTAATACGGGACCGGATGGCGTCGGCTATGTCTTCTCCGCTGCCATAGAGACTATGGCTGCCGGTCACATCCAGCCAGGCTTCATCCAAACCGAAGGGTTCGATTTGGTCTGTATAACCGGCATATATTTGGCGCGCTCGGCGTGAGAACTGTAAATATAATTTAAAATCAGGCGGTACCACCACCAGGTCAGGACACTTTTGTCTGGCCTGCCAAATGGCTTCCCCGGTCCGGACGCCGGTAGCTTTAGCCAGATCGTTTTTAGCGAGAACCACTCCGTGCCGCTGTTCCGGATCGCCGCCGACAGCTACCGGCTGGCCTCTTAATTCCGGCCGGCGGCAGCACTCTACCGAAGCATAGAAGTTATTGAGATCCGAGTGCAGAATGACTCTTTCCGTCATACTCACCTCTCGCTTTTGGAACATTTGTTCTTTTATCATAGCACGAAATCGATCCGGGTCAAGGAACAATTCTTGTAAACCTTAAAAACAGACTTTGAAAACGAGAAAAATACAAATGTATGAGTTGCTTTATAAATGCAGAGAAATACGCCAGTCTTTGCCGGGGCGCCGGTTTAAACGATGCATATCCTGGGAAAAGTTGGCTGGGATTGTGATATAATGATCCTGTCTAATTACCGGTCGATTGTTTTCTGCGGGGAGGCTTGCCGTTCATAGTAGAAACGAACACTTTATTTCAAGACCCATCTCATAAAATCAAACATTTGTTGGAGGAGGCATACAAAATACTAATGAAGAAGAAAAATAAATTACTGGCGCTGCTGCTCGCCATCGCTTTCATTTTCACCCTTTGCGGCACTGCCGTCGCCAATGACGACCAGGACATAACCATCCTCTACACCAATGACGTACATTGCGCCGTAGATAAAAACATCGGGTATGCCGGCCTCGCCGCCTATAAGGCGGACATACTCAAAACCGGCGCTTATGTAACCCTGGTGGACAACGGCGATGCCATTCAGGGCCAGGTTTTGGGTTCGCTGTCCAATGGTGCTTACATCGTCGATATTATGAACGCAATGGGCTACGAAGCGGCCGTGCCGGGCAACCACGAGTTTGATTACGGCATGGAGAACTTTCTGGACCTGTCCAAAGTATTGCAATGCGGCTATGTATGCTGCAACTTCCTGGACCTCAGAACCGGAAAACCCGTGTTCGATCCTTACCAAATGATTACCTACGGTAACACCAAAGTCGCTTACGTAGGCATCAGCACCCCGGAATCCATTTCTAAATCCACGCCCAAATATTTTCAGGACACCGACGGGAATTTCATCTACGGCTTCTGCGCCGGCAACAACGGCCAGGATCTCTATAACGCCGTGCAAGACGCCATCGATGCGGCCAAGGCCGCAGGCGCGGATTACGTCGTGGCCGTCGGCCACTGCGGCATCGAGGAGCAAAGCGCGCCCTGGCGTTCTACCGATATCATCCAGCACGTCTCCGGACTGAGCGCCTTTATCGACGGGCATTCTCATTCCATTATCCCCGAACAGGACGTCCCGGACCAGGATGGCAAAACCGTGGTGCTGACTTCTTCCGGCACCGAGCTGTCCGCCATCGGCAAGCTGGTTATCAAAGCCGACGGCACTGTGACCAGCGAACTGGTAACCGATTATACCAATAAAGATGATGCCATAACTGCCTTTATCGACGAAATCAAGGCGGAAAACCAGGTCAAGCTGGCCACGGTAGTAGCCAAATCGGAGGTCACCCTGTCACCGAATAACGCGGACGGCACCCGGGCCATTCGCAGCCAGGAAACCAATATCGGCGACCTGGTGGCCGATGCCTTCCGCACCATAGGAGAAGCTGATATCGGCCTGGTCAACGGCGGAGACATACGCGCCGATATCAACGCCGGCGATATTACCTACGAAAACATCGTCAACGTGCTGCCGTTCAACAATTCCCTGTGCGTGGTGGAGGCCACCGGCCAAGAGATCGTCGACGCGCTGGAAATGGCTTCACGCTACTGCCCGTATGAGAGCGGCGGCTTCCTCCACGTCTCCGGCCTGAAGTACGCCATCGATACCACCGTTCCTTCTTTCGTCAAAGTAGACGACAACAAAATGTTCCTCGGCATTGACGGCCCCTACCGGGTCAAAGACGTTCAGGTCTTGAACCGCACGGGGAAATACGAGCCTATCTTGCCTGCCAATACTTATACCGTGGCTTCTCATAACTATCTGCTTAAATCCGGCGGCGACGGCAATATTATTTTCGCAGACAACCAATTGATAAAAGATTGCACTGCGTTGGAAACCCAGGCCCTGATCGACTATATCACCCAAAATCTCAAAGGCGACATTCCCGCTGATTACGCTGCGTCTCAGGGACGCATCAGCATCAGATACAAAGTCTCCTATCTCTTCACCGATGTAGCCGATGACGCCTGGTACGAGAGCAACGTCCAATCCTGCTATGACCAGGGCATCATGAACGGGGTGACCGGTACTACTTTCGCCCCTGACGCTTCCATGTCCAGAGCCATGCTGGTCACTATGCTCTATCGCCTGGCCGGTTCGCCTGCGGTCGGCGGGAAGGTGGCCGACACCTTCGCTGATTGTACGGAAGATCAATGGTACGCCGACGCCGTGCTGTGGGCGCATCAGAACCAAATCGTCAACGGCGTCGCATCGAATGCTTTTGCTCCGCTGCAATTGCTGACCCGTCAGGAGATGGCCTCCATCCTCTATCGCTACGCTTTGTACAAAGGTGCATCTGTCCAAACCATCCCCCCGCTTGACTATGCAGACGCAGCCGCGATAGCAGATTGGGCCAGAGCCGGCGTCGCTTACTGCACCTCCGCCGGCCTTATGAACGGTATCGCCGGCAGCGTTTTTGACCCTGCGGCTACAGCCAGCCGCGCCATGGGTGCCGCGGTAATGTCCCGCCTGGAGAAGTAAACCTCTCCCTGACGTTGGTTTCACCGCGTCTTAATCTTTGTCAAACAGGTTGATCTGCTCCATGGACGGTAACGGTCTGCGGGCAAAAGCCTCCGTTTTCAATAGCCAATCCTCCGGCAGATCGGTCAGAAATAGCGACGGCGTACCTGCGGTCAGCAAGAAGAGCTCATCCCGGGCGCGGGTAACGGCAACATAAAAAAGCCGCCTTTCCTCGTTGAGGTCACTGTCGCCGGCGCGGTTTTTGTAAGGGATCACGCCCTCATCCAGGCCGCACAGGAACACCACCGGAAATTCCAAGCCTTTGGCTGCGTGCATGGTCATCAGCGAGACGGCGTGGGGCGTATAGTTCTTGCTTCCGCTGCGCACCACGTCCCGTTCCCGGCCCAGAAGGAGGTTCTGCAGGAAGGGCTCCATCCCTTCGCACATCAGAGCCGTATGAAGGAGACGTTCCAAACCTTGGTTGGCGGGCAGGGCGCTGTCCTGAATGAAAGCTTCGATCAGCCGCGCCGCCTTTTCCTTGTAGAGCAGAGGCTCATATTTACCCATTAGCTCTGGCAGAACGCCCCAGTTGTCGGAGGTCTTGGAAGCATCGTATTTTTGAAAAATGTCTGCCAGAGCCGCCAGCCCCGGAGGGCCGGCGGCATAATCAGCCAGCAGTTTTTCAGCCGGATCATCCTGAACGGCACCGAAGGTTCTCATGCAGGTCCTTAACGAAACGAGATCGCTGGGATTGATCAGGAAGCGGAAGAAAGCCAACGTTGCCTTGACCTCACGCTCAAAAAGAAAATCATCCCGGCCGGCGACCGTATAAGGGATGCCTTCTTTGGCCAGACACTGCTCCAGCATTTTTGCCTGGCGGTTCGTCCGGTACAATACAGCGATATCGGAGAATCCCCGCTGCGGCCCGGCAGTATTTCTTTTCCCGTCGGCGGCGTCAAGCATATCAATGCCGCCCACCAGGCGGTTGATCTCTTTGGCTACGGAAACCGCCTGGGAAAATTCGTCGGCCGCATGCAGCAGAAGAACCGGAGCGCCGTTTTCCCTGGTTGCCGCTAATGAAGGCGTCTGCCTTTCCCCGGCTTTCCTGGAAATAACTGCTCCGGCGCAGCGGATGATTTCCGGTGTGGAGCGGTAATTGAGGGTAAGCTTGACTTGGCGGCTGCGGGGAAAATCATCTTGAAATTGATTAAAATAGCGGGGATCCGAGCCCCTGAACCCATAAATGGACTGGTCGGGATCGCCGATGACAAAAATACTTTGGCTATTTTCACTCCACGCCCGGATCAGCCGGTACTGGAGGTCATTGATATCCTGAAACTCATCCACCAAAAGGTGCGTCAAAGCATTCCGAACCTGGCGGTCTGCGGTTTGGCCTTCATCGCCGCCGGCCTCGAATTTTTCCAGCGCCCGCAGAAGAATGTCGTCATAATCCAAAACCCCATACTGGGCAAGCCGCCGGCAATATAAATCATAGACGCCCTCCGGGACGGCTGATTCCCCAACCGTCCCGGCGCCGTTTTTGATCAGAGAAATCCCGCGCAGAACCTCCCGCGGGGAATTCTTATAATGAAAATTTTTCAATATTTCTGCCGTTATTAAGAGCGCGTCCGCCTCGTCAATGACAGTGGGGTTCGCCGCGCCGTCTTGGGCGGAAAGGATCTTCAGACAGATGGAATGGAAGGTGCCGATGGTCATGGCTTTTACGGTCCGCCGGTTGCCGAAATGATTTTTCAGGCGCTCACGCATTTCCCCCGCCGCCTGGTTGGTAAAGGTCACAGCGGTGATCCGGGCGGGATCCACGCCGCATTCCTGGACCAGATAGGCAATCCGGCTGACCAGGGTTTTGGTTTTCCCCGTTCCCGGTCCGGCATTTACGATAATGGCAGGTTCGGCGGCGGAAACCGCTTCCCATTGCTGCGGATTCAGCTCCTGAGCCATGTCCGCGGACGCTGCCGCTTGCGTAGCAGCAGCCCCTGCGCTTCCACTGCGCTCCTCCTCGGAGTCTAGAGTCGGCTCTTTCGACGCCGGAGCGCCGTTTTTAACAGCGTCATCCGCAGCTTGGCTGCGAGACGGACGTTTGGATGCAGGAGCCTTAACTGGAGGCGCGGCAGCCGGTTCCTTTGTTTTGGTCTCGGCGAACAGGCTCAGCTGTCCGGAAAGCCGGCTGATCTCCTGTTGGTCCAGAATTTTTATTTTTCCGTATTCCCCGTCGTAACCGGGCTCGATTTTCACCTGACCCCGCCGCAGTCTGGAGATGCCCCGGGCCACCAGCGGCCCCGCCTGGAGCTCAATGTCCTCCAACGGCGCTTCCCGGAGAATAAAAAGTTCCGGCCCCAGCTCATGCAGCAGTTGGTCGTATTTTTGCCGCACCTTCTTACTGGCGGCGCCGCATCCGATCGAAGCGGCGATCACCTCCGGCAGAGGAACGAGTCTTTCAAAATGGGGAGCCCCCGGCGGGACGAAACCTTCCGGCCGGTCTGCCAGCGCTTCTACCCGGTGCAGTACACCCACCGTGATCTTGCCGCCGCATACGGGACACACGCCGGCGGCGGCTTCGGTATCCGCCGGTTGAAAACAAACTTTGCAGTGGCGGTGACCGTCACAGTGATACTTCCCTTCCTCGGGGAAAAATTCGATGGTACCGTAAAACTCGTTTAAATCCCGGCGCTGAAGCGCCTGTGATATATGGGGATAGGAGAGGCTGGTATTAAATATATTCGCTTCCCGGGCCAGATTCCCCGGCGAATGTGCGTCTGAGTTTGATACCAACGTAAACTTGTCCAGCGCCGACCAGCGCCAGTTCATGGGCGGGTCGGAGGAAAGCCCCGTCTCCAGGGCGAAGATATGCTCCGTCAGGTCTTCAAAGCATTCCCTGATATCGTCGAAGCCCGAATAGGCTCCAAACAGTGAAAAATGTGGCGTCCAGATGTGGGCGGGAATAAAGATGGCGTCCGGGCATACGTCGAGGGTAATCTCCAGCAGATCTCTGGCGTCAAGGCCCAGAATCGGCCGGCCGTCGGAGTGGAGATTGCCGATGGCCTCCAGGCGGCGGGCCAGATCTGCTGCCGGTTCCAGACCCGGCAGCAGAATCACGTTATGTATCTTCCGCACTTTGCCGTTCTTTTTATAGATGGAACTGATCTCGCCGGAAACAATGAACCGGGGCCGGCCTTCCCCTTCCGCCCCATCGGCCGGAAGGCGGTACTCGTCTTTCAAGGTATAGAGCCCTTCCTCGGTAGGGACCAGTTTCAGCGCCAGCTCTTCGCGCCAGGCCGCATGGGTAAAATCTCCGGTCCCGATGAGATCCAGCCCCTTGCGCCGCGCCCACCATTCGAGGGCTTCGGGCACACATTCCTTGCTGGTGGCCCGGGAATAACTGGAGTGGATATGAAAATCTGCAATAAACATTATGTACACCTGTGCCTTGCTCGTTTTTATTTTATCATAGCACAGCTTATGAATTTCCGCGTCCGCTTCCTTCCTCGATCCCATACAGTTTTATACGACGGGCTACAGTACGGCGTGAAACTCCTAACACTTGCGCGACCCGGCTTAAATTGCCATTATATTGCTGTAACAGCAATTTTATTTGATGGGATTCTAAGTCAGCCAATTGTTGCTTGAGGTTTGTAGAAAGGTGGGTGGTCGGCATTGAATCAGTGTAACTACTTTCAAATGAGTTCTTCATTTCATGGGGAATATTTTCTGGTTTGAGTGAATAATCCTTAACGGTATAATTGATTCTGGCGGCAAAATTTTGAAGTTCGCGTACGTTGCCCGGCCACCTGTAGCTTTTGAGCAGGTTCCAGACAGACGAGTCAATGTCGGATATATGGTCAAGCCAACGTTGGTCTTCCTGAATCAGGAAATGTTTAAGCAGTAATTCAACATCCGTATTATGTTCCCGCAGGGGCGGTATGCGAAGATTAATAACATTTAACCGGTAAAACAGATCCTGCCTGAAATTTCCTTCTTTTACTTCATTATAGAGATCTTTATTAGTGGAACAGATGACCCTTACATTAATGGGAATAGTCTTGGATCCGCCCAGGCGGCAGACTTGTTTTTCCTGCAGCACTCGTAAAAGAACCACTTGCTGCTCTAACGGCATATCTCCGATCTCATCCAGGAACAACGTACCTCCTTGGGCAAGTTCAAATTTGCCGGGATTTCCTCCTTTGCGCGCGCCGGTGAAAGCTCCTTCAACATATCCAAACAATTCGCTTCCGATCAACTCACGGGGAATGGCCCCGCAATTTACCGCTATGAAAGGGCCGGCAGGGCGCGTACTATAGTTGTGTATGGCTTGCGCAAACATTTCTTTGCCGGTACCGCTCTCTCCCTGAATCAAGACGGTGCTCTTATTTTGACTGGCGTTTTTCGCCAACTCAATGGTATCCAGCATGACTCCGCTTTGGGTCAGAATATTTTTAAAGCAAAAGCGGGCTTCCGAACCGCTAAAGCGATTTACCAGCCGGTGTATTTCGGCTAAGGGTTTAAGCACAATGATACCTTTATCAATCGTTCCGTCCCAATCCTCCATAGGTGTACCGGAGGCCAAAAATTGAACTTCCCGGCCATTGATGGTTACAATAACTTCCTCATCATTAAATGCCTTGCGTTCGAACAACATTTGTTTAATGCCGGGGTTTTTGGAGATTAACGCTTCACAGTCTAAATCATTTCTTATGTCTGTAGAATTTTTTTCAAACATTACCTGTAGATTATGGTTAATAAATTCAATTTTTCCTTGCTGAGTGACAATAACGACTCCGTCTGAGATGTTGGAGATGATATTCATTAAGAGCTTTTCCCTTTCCATCAAGGCACGATTAGATAAGGTCAATTCCTGGGTTCGTGCCTGCACTTGCTCATCTAATCGGTCATTTGCTGCTTGCAGTGCCAGCCGTGCGTTTTTCTGCTCCGTAATATCATAAGCGCCAATAATTGTATATCTTTGTCCGTTAATAACTTCAATGGTTATAAAAATATCCAGCCATTTTTCCGCGCCGCTTTTATCCAACACCTTTAAATCATAGTGAAGGGGAACTTCATCCGGGGTCACGCGCTCTAAATAGTAATTCTTTACCATTTCCCGCGAAGATGGGTGAATCGGTTCCCAAAAGTATTCAAAATTTAACAGTTCTTCTGCGCTATAGCCAATAAACTCTTGCAGAGCAACG
>DATMYB010000302.1:0-2365 GCA_035561215.1 Syntrophomonas sp.
GTTTAGGTTTATCCCACGTTTTGCCTGTACTTATATTGTAGATATTATCTGACCATGTTTTTGTATCTCAGCAAAGAGTCCGCTTTTGTCATTATCAGCCTCAATTAAAATCGGCTCTATTCGGTCATCAATATTTCTCCTTAATTTATATAGAAGGGCTGCATTCTCCAAAAAGTCCCCTCTCACCCTATCTACAACAATCGCTACATCTATATCGCTATCTTCCCGCCAATTGTCTTTTGCATAAGACCCATAAAGAATTACTTTCTGAGGTTTTAAATGCTGGTCTACAACAACAGCATACCTCCTTACGATTTCAATAATTTCGCTTTTATCCATAAGTACAGAGCCTCCGTCTTCTTAGTTATTTCCTGACATTTCTCTTGGCTTAATGATTGCATAAGCTTTTCTTTTACGGTAGGGTATCTGGCCTCAATATTTAACGGTTCTAGTAAATCCATCAGATCTTTTTGTTCTTCCGATAACATATCGAATAATTGCCCTTTTTTAGCAAGCATTATAAGATTGTGGATATGTGGAGGCGTGTCCTTAATGTTAAAAGCATAATATCCTTTTAATCCTTTTTTTCTACAACCTGATGACACATAAAGCCTACATATAAATATCTCTTCCCGTCCAGCATTACTTTAGCCGTATCAAGATCATATTGAGCAAGTTCGAGCCAATATTCTACCTTTCCTTCCACTCTCGCATACCCCCTATATAATACAAGCTTAAATTTTCGGGTCATTTATCTAGAGTATTGACACGTTCACATTTCGGCAAATGACTTGTCTGAATTTCCATCTGCTGCGTTGTCGTCGCTCACCATAGCTACGGCTATGCTTCGTGACGACCCCTTGCAGACTGAAAATTCATCCTGCGTCCTTTATCCAAAAGTGAACGTGTCAGTACTCTAGTGTGACTTTGCGCCATCGCGTTTGGTTAATATTATCAGATTCCGGTATTTATAGTGACCGTCCTGGTTGCCGACGTCCAGTCCACGCTGCAGTTCAGCGCTTCGGAAACAAAGCGCAGCGGCACCATGGTGCTGCCGGCGGCAGCCATAATTTCAGGCGGAACATCCAGTTGCACGGTTTGCCCATTTTTATAAGCAGTGGTGCTGCCGATATAAAGCTTGATTTCCGAACTGCCTTTGACCGCCGTAACGCTGCGTTCCGCCTCATTCCAGGTAACGCTGGCCCCCAGGATCTCAAAAATTCTGCGCATGGGCACCATGGTGCGCCCGTCTTTTATATAAGGTTCCGGGGTCATATGATATTCCGAATCGTTAATATATACTGTAACCGGCGCGAGAGCTCCGGCAATGGGAGTTCCGTTCCCGGCAGCGGGCGGCGCAGGCGAGCCTGGCAACGGCTGCACGGTTAAATCCGCCAGAGTGCCATTGATGGTAATATAAGCCAGATAACCGTAATCCATATTGGGTTTAGCTTCATAATAATCCGTAGCGGCTATTTTTTCCGTCGTCCCGCTGGCTAGATTCATCAGCATAATATCCGGCGTTCCCTTGGCATTCTGCGCCCAGACCACATAGTCCCCCCAGATACAAGGCTGAACATCGTTGGTATCATTGTCGGTAAGCTGCGTTTCTTTAGCCGTAGCTATGTCATACATCCATATCTCATTTAAAGCGTTTTTGGCAACCGCATAGCCATATACCTGGTTATAGAAACTTCCGGTGGGAAGATTGGCGCCGCTGCCTTCAGCCCACACCAGCCTGGTACCGGACATGGTCAGAGAGGCTTTGTCACTGTAAGCCTGGTGGACATTTGCCGTCGAGCCGTCCTTAAAACTGTAAACAAAGACTCCATTGACGCCGTTTTGATGACCCAGGTACGCCAGGTAGTCAGACGTCAGGGCCAATTCAATGTTGGTGCTCTCCTGAAGTTTAATACTGATTGAACTGCCGTCGGTAAGGTTTTGTATGTATATCCCGCCGTCACCGATACCGTAATCCACCCAGGCAATACGATTGCCGCAAATCTTCACATTGCGCTTGGCGGTAGCGCTCTTGGATATCACCGTGCTGGCGCCCGTATCCAGATTGTAAAGATAAACGTCCATGGCCGAACCGGAACTGATGGTGTAAAGCAGGTTGCGGCCGTCCACATCATAGGAATCAATATTGGTCAGGGGCAGATTAATTTTGTTATACGCGCCGGTGGAACGTTCCCAAACTTTAAAATACTTTTCCTGCCCATCCAGATTCAGACTTACGCCGCCCCAATCGGTCAGCACCATTTGTACCGGCGTGCCCGCTTTCTCAATCACGCTGGCCTCCGCCTGTCCGGCAAAAGCAAACAAGACCAGGAACATGCCCATCGCCAGTACGACTGTAATACCT
>DATMYB010000303.1:0-2900 GCA_035561215.1 Syntrophomonas sp.
GTTTATAATCCCTGTCGCTATTTGTTATAATCAAAACAACATCATTAGTAATTCCCGCAGGGAATATAAGAACAGTGGTCCCCGAAGGGGGCAACATCATTAGTAATTCCCGCAGGGAATATAAGAACAGTGGTCCCCGAAGGGGGCAACATCATTAGTAATTCCCGCAGGGAACATAAAATCAGTGGTCCCCGAAGGGGGCAAGCTTAGAGCAAATACATATCATTCTGAAAAGGAGAAAAGCATGCCAAAAGCGATACTGTTTGATTTGGATGGGACTTTATTGAATATCGATATGGAAGTGTTTTTGCAATATTATTTCGCCGAAATGATCAGTGCCTTGCAGCTCTATGAGTGCGTGGACGCTAAAAAGATAGCGCAGCAGGTTTATCTTTCTACCGAAGTGATGTTGAATGACCGTTCACCGGAAGTCTTGAACGAAGAGGCGTTTATGAACGACTTCTTAGTCAACTGCGGACACCCTGAGCCTGATGCCCGCAGTTTTTTTGATCGTTTTTATCTGGAACGTTTTCCCTCCCTTAAAATTCATTGCCAGCCTTTTCCTGGCATTCCGGAGATGATGGAAAGCTTGTTCGCCCATGGATTCAAGGTGGTCATTGCTACCAATCCCGTCTTTCCCCGGGAAGCTATTCAGCAGCGTTTGGAATGGGCTGGTATCGGCGGGTTCCCCTACGCGATGGTGACTTCCTATGAAGAAATGCACTTTTGCAAGCCTCATGTAGAATATTACGAAGAAATTTGCCGGCGCATCGGGGTTGAACCGCAACAAAGCTGGATGGTAGGCAATGATATGGGGGAAGATCTGCCCGCCGGGCAGATCGGCATAAAAACTTTGCTGGTGGAAGATATGCTGATCGACAAGGGACAAAATGATTTAAAGCCCGATTGGCGCGGAAGTATCAACGCTATGACAGAAATTATGAAAAATCTGCGGCCCTCTTGATATTTCCGCTTATAAACCGCTGTCATCCCGGACAACATTATAGTAGTAATTCCCGAAGGGAATATAAGAACAGTGGTCCCCGCAGGGGGCAACCTAAATTAGTAATTCCCGCAGGGGGCAACCTATTTATCAGATCAGATTTTAGGGGGTGTACGGGTGAGCGGTAAGAAAAGAAAAACTAAAAAACCTCTGACGGAAAGAGACCTGCTGAAATTGGAGATCGCCAGAGAAATGGGCGTCCTGGAGCAGGTGGAACGGGAAGGTTGGGGATCGGTCAGCAACGAAGTTTGCGGTCGGTTGGGCGGCATGGTAAAGCAGAGACTAAGACAGCAGCGCGACGCTGCCCCCTGATTGTGGGGGCGGCGTATTCGTATATGCGGTTTAACCGGGCAAGCCGTTTTCCTGGCGCTCCATGTTTTCCACGACGATATCGTAAATGTCCCCTAAAGACGCGCAATATTCCAGCAGAACCCAGGGTGTGTTAGTGTGAAAGTGGATTTTTATCAAATCTTCGTCTCCCACCGCCAGCAGACAATCGCCTTGGATGCTTTGGGTAATATAAGCGCTGATTGCTTCTTCGGAAAGATCGTGACCTTCAATTAACAACTGGGTGTCGAATTTGTATTCCAGCATGAGATTTCCTTCCCCCTTGTTTTTCATTAGTTTTATGTTTATCCGTTGATTCATAAACCTGCAATCCATAATACCATGGCTTAGCCCATAAAAAAAAGTGAAAAATCTCCTTGAAAAATTTTTGCGGCTTCATTGCCAGATCGTTTTAAAAAGCTAAAATATAAATTGTGAAAAAATAATCAAGGCGCCGCTTGAGGTGCAATCCCAATGGGGGAAATGTAAACAGGCAATTTGTCCATTTACGTTCCTTCAGGCAGAATATATGCAGAGCTGATGCTGAGGGGTTAAGCAGCAGTTGTTTACGCTGATTCAAATTTTATAATGATTTTTGTTTGGTAATGATAGTCAAGATAAAGAGAGGCGATATTTATGAAAAGCAGGATTGCCGAAGCGATAAAACTGAAAAATCAGCCCGTGGCCATATTCCGTACCAGTAGCAAACCGGAAGGAGCACTGCAGTTTAAGGAAGGCAAATGGGGATGCGCCATTTCCATGATGAGTGCGGCGTCCAAAGGCCGGACCGCTGTGTTTGACGATGATACCACCCCTTGCATGGGCGGTAAATCCGGACTAGGCTTACGGAAATTCTCCTTAGGATTCATCGAATATTTTTTGTCCACCGGCGGGGTAGGCGGCAAGGAAGGGGAGTACTATAAAAAGAGCCCGGAACTGGCCCGGGATTTTGTAACGAGCCTGCCCGAAATAGAGAAAACCAAGGATTATGTCGTTTTTACTCCGCTTTCGGATCTGGTGGCGGAAGATGTGCCTGAAATCATTGTTTTTCTGGCCAATGCCGACCAGTTGTCTGCGCTGGTTCAGTTTGCCAATTATGACCGGCCTACCCAGGACAACGTCAAAATCGAATTTGCGGCGGGATGCGCCCAGACGGTGCTGTATGCCCTGAAAGAAACGGAAGCGGAAAATCCAAAATGTGTGGTGGGGCTGACGGATCCTTCGGCGCGTAAATTTATCGATAAGGATCTGCTGGCCTTCAGCATGCCCTATAAGCGTTATCTGGAATTAGAGGAGCAGGTGGAGGAAAGCTTCCTGACCAAGGAAACCTGGCTTAAGATCGCGGAAAGAATATAATAGACGATTATCGCAGTATGATTCTCTGGAGCTTGACCAATTGAGCAAACGGCGCATCTTGGCAAATTCAAATAATTTAGAGCGGAAATATGATCGGCGTCGTGCCTGAGCGATTCTTTTGTCGCGCCGAAACAACTCCCAAGAGCAAATTAAAAAAGCTCGTGCCCAACACGAGAATGTCCGACAATTGTTAAATTTACGTATGATGTTGGGA
>DATMYB010000304.1:0-2895 GCA_035561215.1 Syntrophomonas sp.
GTTTCTTGCTAATCACATAATTTCGGGATTTGGTTGGCAAGCCCTAATTAAATTGTCCGAAAGTGACCTGAAAAATACGATTAAAGAAAATGATTATATAGGGCAAATGAGCCTACCTGACTTACAATGGTTAGTCACAGAGATTGAGTTAAGAAATAGGGGATAATACCGTTAACTAAATAATGATTAAGGTCCCGCATCGTATGCGTATGGTGTTGGACCTTTTTTACTGCGCCCCGCATGGGCGCAGTCTAACGGGTGAAAGTCCCGAGAACGCCGGGTTCCGTGGGGGCTCCGGGCCACCAAATGGGTGGCCCTTCTACCCGTAGTCGGCTGACCCGCTAAGGGTCAGCCGACTACCCGATTCAATCATCTAAAACCTGTTAAGTCTGATTAAGGGCTATTAAAATATCGTCCGGTTCGAAGACCCTACCCAGGCCGGGCGGTTTTTATAGCGGGGCCGTGGTTGCCTGGAAATAGCTCTGTTTCAGCGGGGGAGCCGCTTTAATACCCGGGCAGGGAGCTTCCACTACATGGTTGCGGGGAGGAATGGCAATGGCTTCTCCATCCAAAAGCAGTTCTCCATCCTGATTGACGCATAAAGTGCGAAGGCGCACCCGACCTTTATCCAACAATTCAATCACTTCGGTCTGAGCCCGCACCGTGTCACCGATATAACAGGGTTTCAGAAACTTTACCGTCTGTGCTTCATAGATGGTTCCGGCGCCCGGCATCTGGTTTCCCACTACGTTTGAAATCAGGCCCACCAGAAGCATGCCATGTACGATACGGGTCTGGAAGTGGCCGCGTTTAGCGCGCATCTCGTTGACATGCAGCCAGCTAAAATCGCCGGTAATTCCAGCGTATTGATAAACATCAAATTCGGTAATGGTTTTTTCGACGTATCCGGTATCGCCTATTTTAAGCTCATTAAATATGTTTTCTCTCATAAATAACCCTCCTTACACCAGGTCTCTCTCTAACTTCTGGCCTTAAGCCAATCCGCTATCTTGGGGGCGATCAAATTTTGCGACTTGGCGCTGACATACATTCCGATATGGCCAAGCGGAAAACTGGCCAGTTCCTTATCGGTGCTGCCCACATAATTATTGAAAGGCATCGAGGCGGTGGCCGGGACGATGTGGTCTTGCTCTCCGTAGACATTGAGGAGCGGCATGGTAATATTCTGCAAATTTACGGTCCGCGCGCCGATCTTTAAAGTGCCTTTAACCAACTTATTTTCCTGATACAGATCTTTCACGAATTTTCTGAACGCTTCACCGGCCTGACCGGGACTGTCCAGGATCCATTTTTCCATCCGAATGAAGTTGGCGGCGGTAGCCGGTTCATCCAGATTGTCGATCATATCCACATATTTGTTGAGCATTAATTGAAATGGTTTCAATAGATCAAAGCCCTCATTTAACAGTTCGCCCGGTATAACGCCAAAGGTATCAACCAGGTTGTCAACGTTCATTTCCTTGCTCCATTTAAAAAGAAGGCCATTTTCAGACTGCGCGCCGGCCTCAAAATCAATGGGGGCCACCATTGTGACCAGGTTTTTAACCTTATCCGGGTTCAATGCAGCATAGATGGCTGAGAAGGTTCCACCCTGGCAAACCCCTAATATATTCACCTTCGAGCTTCTGGAGGCCCGCAATACTTCCTCAACCGCATGATCGATGTAAACGTCGATATAGTCGTCCAGGGTGACGTATTTGTCCTGCGCGGTCGGGTATCCCCAATCGATAATGTAAAGGTCAAGACCGAGTTCAAGGAGATTTTTAATGAGGCTGCGGTCCTGTTGAATATCCATCATATACTGGCGGTTGACCAGCGCATAGATAATCAAAGTGGGAACTTTGGCAACTTTTTTAGCCCGGGGTTTATAGTGATACAATTTCATTTTATCTTCTTGGTAAATCAATTCCTTGGGGGTTTGATCCGACTGGGGATCACCCAGGTTGAGAAGAACATCAAGGCTGTGGACAAATTTCTTTTGGGTTTCCAGGATTTCGTCGAGGTTTTTTATGATGTCTACGGGCATGATGGTTTCCATGAGCTTAACCCTCCTTAACCGCTGGTTTATCTTTTCCGGTGCTGGCTTTCTCCTTTGGTTTTAAGGTGGCAACTTCCTTTTTCAGTGCGCGGATTTCCCTTTTTAGGGAATCCAGGGTTTTATAAACACTGTCCATATCGGTTTTGCTTGGATAGGGTAAAAACTCCAGCTGTTTTTCCAACATATCATCATATTTTCTTTTAAAACTGACTCCGGCGTCTAAAACCTGGCCAATAAGCCGGGCAAATTCCTCGGTTCCAAAAAGCTGCAGATAGGCTGATTCATTTTGCTTCCACCAGAATTCGTAAAATTCTTTATAGGATTTGGGATGGGTGCCATCGATCACCATGGCTTGATAATCCTTAATCATTTTGTCAAGGGTATCCTGGCTCTTTTTTACCAAAACAGCCATATATTCATTTAGCGTGTTGATAAATGCAATCAATGCATTGATGCTGTTCATTTGTTTTTGTATCTGCTCGGGATTGGCCAGGAATTGCGGAATGTTGAATACCCTGCCAAATGATGAGGAAAAAGTTGTCTGCCACAGCTTGAGAAATTCGATATAGGCGTCCTGATCCCCGAAGGCGCTCTTGGTCAGCAACTCCCGCATACTTTCCGCTTGCTCCATCCAGGGGGCGAAGAAATCATGGCCGGTGCTGTAGGACGCCTGGTATATATCTATGGTCTTATCAAAAAGCTGCTTTGCATCTTCCGGCAAAAATAAGAGAAGTTGATTGGATACTAATCTCGAATACTCTTCAAGCCATTTGGTGTAAAAATTGCTTATGCTGCTCTCCTTATCGGTAATACTGGCATTCAGATCTTCCCAGAAT
>DATMYB010000305.1:0-6798 GCA_035561215.1 Syntrophomonas sp.
ATATTTGCCGGCCAAGCGTGTAAAAATCCTCTGCTTATAAAAGGAAACATAACCATCATGCATTGCTTTCCCATTCGCACACTTTGTGACATTATGGCATTTTGTAATCATATCTAAATCATCGCGGTTTGTCCGCCATCGACAAACAGGATTTGTCCGGTAACATAATCCGACGCTGCAGAACTTAAGAACACAACGGCTCCCTTTAAGTCATCCTCGCCGCCGAGGCGATTCAATGGAACACGGGGCAGAACCAGATGCTTATTCTTTTCCAGCAATCCGCCGCTCATGTGAGTGGGGAAGAAGCCCGGTCCGATTCCGTTTACATTGATGCCGTAACGCGCCCATTTGCATGCCAAATCCTTAGTCAGCGTTATAACCGCAGCTTTACTGGCATTATACGCCACCGTATTCTGTGCTTCCGGTAAGCATCCGCCGGTGCCGGCTACAGATGTGATATTGATGATCTTTCCATGTCCCTGCTCTTTCATTACGCGGGCAGCCATGGCCGAAAGCTGGAATAGACCAGTCAAATTCAGATCCAAAACTTGCTGCCATTTATCCATGGGATAGTCCAAGGCATCGGCTCCCCAAGTATATCCGGCATTGTTAATCAGAATATCCAAACTTCCGAATTCTTTAACGGTGATGTCGACTAAATTTTGGCAGCTTACCGGATCACTTACATCACAGGCAACCGCAATTGCGCGTATGCCGTTCTCTTCAAGTTTCGCGCAAAGCTCAACGCAACGTTCGACTTTGCGCGCGGCAATAACCAGGTTTGCTCCGGCTTCAGCCAAACCTGCAGCCATCTGTGCTCCCAGCCCAATGGAGCCTCCGGTCACTACCGCTGTTTTCCCGGTTAAATCAAAAGAATCTTTAACACCCAATTTTCTAACCTCCTATCAAAAATTTATATATGCAAAATTATCTCATCAACATTTATTAATTACCTCGCTATCACCTCCGTCAAGCACGTTAACCTGATTTATATTAATGCAAATTCCATACCAGCATTAAAAAATATAACCGGGATTTACAATCGCCGCTATACAGAGCTCTGCGTACTCCCATATATTTTTACGTTGCGCCGCAATCAGCACATCTGTTACATAGTGTAACGGATGCGCTGGCTGTGATAATACTTTTCGGTGATCATAAATCGTGTTGAATGTATAAACATGGAGGAGCACTTGACGCTGAGTCTGGCGACGGAATGTTTGTACATTCAACTAACTAATAATGATTCCCCGGCAAAAACCAAACAAAAAGAACGTCCCTTTGTTGGATTAGCATAAAAAAGCTGGCGGTATGACCTAAGCCATACCGCCAGATGTTTAGACAGCTATTTGGGGATAAATTGGTTAGATTACTTGCACAGTTCGTAAATCATGCAAGCGCCCTGTCCACCACCGATACACATGGAAACAATACCGTATTTAACGTTACGTCTTTCCATCTCATGCATCAGGGTAACAGTCAATTTCGCACCGGTGCATCCCAGGGGATGTCCGATCGCAATGGCGCCACCGTTTACATTAACGATGTCCATGTTGATGCCCAGTTCTCTAATGCAATAGAGCGACTGGGAAGCAAACGCTTCGTTCAACTCGATCAAGCCAATGTCATCAATCGTGAGGCCAGCGCGTTTCAGAGCCTTCGGAATCGCAAATACCGGTCCGATTCCCATTTCATCCGGCTTGCATCCTGCTACTGCATAACCTACATATTTCAGGCGAGGTTTGCAGTCAAGCTCTTTGGCTTTTTCGGGGGTCATCAGCAGTACGCCGGCTGAACCATCGGTAGTCTGCGAGCTGTTGCCTGCGGTTACGCTTCCGCCGGGAACAAACGCCGGTTTCAGTTTGCCCAGAGATTCGACGGTTACGCCCTCTCTGGCGCCTTCGTCATAATCATACATGATAGTCTTGGTCTTGGGTTTGCCGTCAGCGCCTAAAGTAGTCATCGGCACCGGTACGGGCACAATTTCCTCTTTCATCTTTTCTCTGGCAGCAATCGCATTGGCATTACTTCTTACGCCCATGGCATCCTGCTGTTCTCTGCTGATGCCATATCTGCTGGCAACATTCTCCGCCGTCTGGCCCATGCTGGTGTAAACGGTGGCCCAGAAGGGATCCAACGCTATTTCGCTGTTAGGTCTGATAACGCCGCCCATGGGGATCAGGCTCATATGCTCGGTTCCGCCGGCCATCATGATGTCGGTGCGGTTGCTGATGATCGCTTCCGCAGCCATGGAGATGGCCTGTACGCCGGAGGAGCAGAAACGGTTTACGGTACATCCGGGAACCGTGTAAGGAATATCCGCATAAATTGACGCGATTCTGGCATGGTTCATACCACAAGCCTGCTCAGGCGTGGAGCAACCCCAGATGATATCGTCGATCATTTCAGGCTTAAAGCTGCCGCCAGCTCTTTTGATAGTTTCCTGCATAACAAGTTTGGTTAACAATTCGGGTCTGGTATCTCTTAAGGTTCCACGTGGGGCTTTACCTCCCGCTGTACGGACACCTGATACTATAACAGCTTCTCTCAATCTTATTACCTCCTCGAATAAATATATCTATTCCGAAACACTTAGTTGTGAAGTACTTTGCCCTTCGTGACCATGCTCAGGATTCTGTCAAGAGTCTTCTGGTCTCCGATCAGGCTCAGGAAAGCTTCGGTAATCAGGTCATCGATATAGGCTTCAGTAATTTCCGAGCCGGCTGTCATGTTGCCGCCAGCATAGATATCGGTCATCTTGCAGGCAATGTTCCATTCATATTCGGTCAATACGCCAGCCTGTTTCATTTGGAAGGTTCCAACTTTCAGCAGCGCCATTTGGGTCAGACCGAAAGCTTTGAACGGTTTCATCACCGGTGCGGACCAGCCATTGTCGAGCATGTTAAGTACTCTCTGCTTGGCATCGCCCAGCAGGAAGTCTTCATTCAGGGAAATACCGGCACATTTAGAGATGTAACCGAGTTTCTGAGTCTCTTTTACACTGGTGCCGACCTTACCCATAGCGATATTCTCGAACTCCACCTGAGCGACATCGGTCGGGTGAGCTTTAGTGCCTTCCAGTTTGTCATTGATTCTCAGCAAGGAAGCTTTGAGTCCGCCAAAGGGAGGAATCAAGCCGAAGCCCATTTCTATCTGTCCGGCATAAGTTTCACCGGAAGCTTGAACCGCTGAACTCATGGTCATAAGTTCGCAGCCGCCGCCCAGAACCTTACCTTTCGCCGCGACTACAATCGGTTTCAGGCTGTATTTGTTGTCAGACAATACTTTCTGACCTTTTCTTACGATCGCTTCGATAGCATCGAATTTCTTCTCATTGGCCAGGTTCATCATGGTAAAGAAGTCGGTGGCATTGCCCATGAAATCTGGGCCAGATCCGCTGATTACCATACCTTCCCAGTTTTTGTTCAGTTCGGCCTGAGCTTCCGCAATGGTGTCCAGCAAATCGCTGGTTACGCAGTTGGCCATGCTGTGGGTATCTAAGCAGAGAACGCCGTCGCCCATGTCATAGAGGGTGCCGCTGGGAGTCTCTTTAACCACTTTGCTCTGCGCTGCCAGTTCTTTAAGAACAATTACCTGAGGTTTATGTTCAATAGCAACATATTTCTTCGCGGGGATGTCATAGTAATAGTCAACGCCCTTTTCTGTCTTGTAGAAGCTGTTGATACCGGCTGCCAGCATTTCGTCGATCCAGGCAGGAACAGCCATGCCTTCGGCCTTCATGCGAGCGATATATTTCGGCAGATCAACTTCGGAGAACAGTTGGAACGGGCCTTTAGAATGGTTGTAGCCCCAGCAGAGCGCCCGGTCCATGTTGAGGATATCATCGGATACTTCCGGAATCTTAGAGGCAGCATACAGGAACAGTCCGCTGACATGTTTCCATACGAATTGTCCGCCTTTGTCATCGGATTCGAAGAAGGCTTCCAGTTTTGCACCCAGGGTCGCAGCTTTTTTGGCTGCTGCCAAACTGGCAAAATCGGGTTTTACAACCGGGCCATATTCGAAGTTCTCTAAATCAACCAGAACCTGTTTTACTTTCTTGCCGTCAACGACCGCTCTCTTATAGAAACCGCCTTTGGTTTTGTTGCCCAGAATGCCTTTTTCAAGCATCTTCTGCAGGAAATCAGCCGGGGTATACAGGAGTTGTTCAGCAGGATCGTCAACATGGTGTTTAACTTCCAGGCAGGACAATACAGCAATATCAACACCAACCATATCAAACAGTCCGAAAGTACCGGTTGCGGGACGTCCGATCGCTGA
Organism: Syntrophomonas sp.; assembly: GCA_035561215.1. Classification (GTDB taxonomy): domain Bacteria; phylum Bacillota; class Syntrophomonadia; order Syntrophomonadales; family Syntrophomonadaceae; genus Syntrophomonas_B. Next base: position 4,282 of record DATMYB010000305.1, read on the forward strand.
TCCGGTCAGTGCGTCAACTTCAGGAATGGTCAGTCCAAGTTCCGCCATCAATCTGGTGCAGGAAGGTCCAGCCCAGTTGCCCAGACGATTGGCTACGAATGCCGGGGTATCCTTTGCGTATACAATACCTTTGCCAAGTACTCTCTCGCCAAACTCAGCGAAGAATTCTACTACTTCGGGCAGGGTGTCTTTACCGGGAATGAGTTCCAATAATTTCATATATCTTACCGGATTGAAGAAGTGGGTTCCCATCCAGTATTGTCTGAATTCCAGCGGCATATCTTCAACGATTGAGTTGATAGAAATGCTGGAAGTGTTACTGGTAACAAAAGTCCCGGGCTTAATGTTAGCAGCAATGTTCTTCAGAACAGCTTTTTTGATGTCCATAACTTCGGGTACAACTTCAACAACCCAGTCACATTCTGCCAGTACGCCAATGTGGTCTTCGGTGTTGCCTACGGTTACCAGATCGCCATCAGCCTTGGTCTGGAACTGTGCCGGTTTGGATTTCAACAGAAGAGCTTTGTTGTCAGTTGCAATTCTGTTTCTGAATGCAGGGCTCTCAGTGGTCAAACCCGCGGCCTTTTCTTTATCAGTAAGTTCTCTGGGAACAATATCCAGCAGGTAACTGCGGATACCGGCAGCGGCTAGTAATGCAGCAATACCTCCACCCATGGTTCCGGAACCAAGTATCGCGACTTTCCGAATTCTCTTTTTCAAATTCTTTTACCTCCAATCTTACTAATCCATAAGGTTAGCCTGCTATAAACTCGAGATTAGATTTGATGTTAAAAACATCATCGACCCAAACACCAACCTACTTTGCTTATCAATCCCCCCTCTCGATGAATTTAGGGATCTTCTATAGACTGATATTGCAATTCCTATGCCAGTCACTGTACACCCCAATTGCGCTAATTTGCTGCTGTTATTCTTTCCGTTTCCGAGCTACTCAGTTGGCTTTCCGGCTGGATTACAATATTAGTTTGCAAGTTATTTATGCCAGGGATAATGTACCATTATTTCTGCAGCAAACCATGCCACATAGACATACCAGTAACCAAGGGCGTTTCCGCGTTTATTAGTAAGGTAAGCCTCATGATTTATGGTTCAATTTTATTGCTTCGAGCCCAGATTTTCATTTGCTGAGCAGACTTGATCAATTCATCCTGAAATTGCGGATGGGAAATACCTATGAGAGCTTCCGCCCGCTTCCAGGTTGATTTGCCTTTAAGTTGAACGATACCGTACTCAGTAACCACATACTGAACCATAGAGCGAGGTACCGTAACTACGGATCCCATACTAAGACTGGGTACGATACGCGAGTGCATCTGGCCGTCTCTGTCGGCATAGGTCGAACTCAAACAGATGAAACCTTTGCCGCCGTGGGATGAAAAAGCACCCATAATAAAATCTAATTGCCCTCCGGTTCCCGAAATATGCCTATAGCCGGATGACTCTGAACTGACCTGTGACATCAGATCAATTTCTAAAGCGCTGTTAATCGCGATTACTTTATCGTTCAAAGCGATCATGCGAGGGTCATTGGTATAACTAACCGGATAGGAAGCACAAATCGGATTGTTATCCATAAATTTATAGAGTTTGTCCGTACCTAACGCAAAGCTGTAGACCATTTTCCCCCGGTCAATATTTTTGCGGCTACCGGTTATTCGGCCTGCTTCATATAAATCCACGCATGAGTCAACCAGCATTTCCGTATGGATACCAAGATCTTTGAGGTCGCTTTCAGCGATTTTACCTCCGACTAGATTCGGCATACTGCCTATCCCCATTTGCAGGCAAGCACCGTCTTCGATCTCATTCATAATAAAATCTGCAATCTGGTAATCAAACTCCTTTGGTTTAGCTGCCGGCAACTGAATCAGCGAATAATTGTCACCCTCTACTATATAGTCAACATCGCTGACATGAATATTTTCACTGTTGCCGCCCAGACAATGGGGAGCTGAACTGTTAACTTCCAAAATCCTTAATTTGGACTTATTTAAATACGCAGGGGTTACTGAATTAGTCGGCCCCAGATTAAAAAATCCCTTGGCGTCCATCGGGGCAACCGACACCATCGCTACGTCATTCTCGATGTACTTATTGATAATCCTCGGGCCTTGATGATAAGAAATGGGAACATAAAAGCACTTATCCTCATCGGCAAGATGCCGGGAAATCGGCCCAAAATGCCAATCTTGAGCAATAATGTGTTCATGTTTCGGATCGGCCTCGATTACCTTGGGAACCTGGGTATAAAACACACTGTAGAGCTCAAGATCGCGTAGCTCGGAAATACGCTCGGCCAGAGCCTTGTCCAATAGTTTGGGGAACATGGCGAATTCACTGTAAAAAATTTTGTCTCCTGATTTCACCATTTCCGCTGCTTTTTCGGCGCTGATCGTTTTTTCTTCATACTGCCTTCTAAAAGAATTAATCATAGTTTAAATCACTGCTCCCACTTAATCTGATTTATTTGCGCAATATGATTAGATCTTCTACGTC
>DATMYB010000306.1:0-3576 GCA_035561215.1 Syntrophomonas sp.
ATCATAACCTTTATCCGCAAAACATTAAGTTTTAGGAGTTTTTCAACGTATTTTTTGTGGCTTTTGTTGCATTTTTTGTTATTGGGGGTAATGTTTTGAATCAAACCTTGATTGAGATGTTATTGCTATTCTCTCTATATGCCATGCTCGGGTGGGCGCTTGAGTCTTTCTTCAAAACCGTCATTGCTCGTAAATTCGTAAACAGCGGTTTTCTCTATGGCCCTTTTTGCCCTATATACGGATTCGGTGCACTGTTGGTTATTCAATCATTCTCCGTTGCCGAACGTATTCTTCCGCAGGCAACTAGCCCAACCCGGATAATTGTCAGCGTATTCTCAGCAATACTGCTGACCACTCTGCTGGAGTACTTCACCGGGACGATCATGGAAGCACTTTTTGATAGTAAATGGTGGGATTACAGCGATGAGAAATATAACCTTCATGGCAGAGTGTGTCTGAAGTATTCGATATATTGGGGCATACTTTCCTATTTGACGCTGTCTTTGATCCATCCTTACGTATCGTCTTACGTTCATAATTTGGCTCCAAATATTAAGTTAACACTGGGTTACATAATAATTATATATTTTGCAGTTGATCTTATCTGGTCGATAAATGATGCCTATGATTTGAGAACTTATCTAAAGGGATATGTGAATCAAATTCGCCGGGAAGAGCTCCTGTTAAGGCATAAACGCCTACTATCAGCTTTCCCTCAAATCCGTCTGCACATCATGACAAAGCCATATCAGGAAGTCAAAGGGGCTATCCATGATAAATGGGCAAGACTTTGCCGACTTGATGAGTTCCTGCTGTGCATCGACGATTTGATTAATCATGAGTCCATCCAAAAGATGCAACAATACCGGCATCATGGTTCGGTTAGCTGTTTTGAACACAGTCTGCGCGTTTCCTACACCAGTTATATATTATGCCGGGCCTTGGGGTGGGAATACACCTCCGCGGCCCGCGGCGGCTTGCTCCATGATTTGTTCTTGTATGATTGGAGATCATACCGACCGCCGGAGGGATTGCATGGCTTTGTTCATCCTCGCCTTGCGTTAAGCAACGCTTTAAGCGTATGCGCATTAAATGAAATCGAAATCGACATCATCTTAAAGCACATGTTTCCTTTGACCTGGCCTCCGCCACGCTATAAAGAATCAATGATCGTTTGTCTGGTTGACAGCCTCTGCTGCCTGTGGGAAATACTCTATCCCAATTTTAGAAGAAAACCTTTTGCCGGCAAAACTACGGCAATTATTAATGACTGTAAATATCGGGGGTGGGGTCAAAATGGGCTTGGCTAATTTGCTGACTTTGGCGCGGATCGCCCTGATCCCGCTGTTTATTTTTCTCTTGATGTCAGATGCTCAAGGTGCTTATTGGCGGGCCGCCCTGGTGTTTGCCCTGGCAGCTGTGACCGATAGCATCGATGGATATGTCGCCCGGCATTACAATCAAGTGACCAAGCTCGGCACTTTTCTGGATCCCCTGGCGGATAAGCTGCTGATTACAGCCGCGCTGGTATGTCTGGTCTTATTGCAAAAAGTACCTGCCTGGATCGTGGTTATTATTTTGGCACGGGAGATCATAATAACCTGGCTGCGCATAGCTAAAGCCAGGCAAGGCGTGTCGATTCCAGCAAGCTGGAGCGGCAAGTTCAAAACCGTTACCCAGATTTTTGCTATCATGATCATAATTCTTGCACCATTATACCGGCAATTCATATCTTACCCTTTAGGTACCTGGGCGATCTATATCGCAATGGCGATTACGGTTATTTCCGGCGCTGAATATATTATTAAGGCGAACAAAGATGAGGCCGCCCAACATCTATGATTGCAGTTTCGCTCTCCCGCTGCGGCGTGATCTTATCCGAATAAACCCTATGAACTTATCGATAATCGTCGGTTAAATATCAATTTATTGGCCAGCATAATGAACAAAGCTGCCAGCATGGCATACCAAAAACCTGAAATCCCGAATCCTTTCACCAATAGATCCGTAAGCTGCAGCATCCAGGTATTGATAACCAGCACAAACAAGCCCAGCGTCACCAGATTCAGCGGCAGACAAAGCAGCATCAGCAGCGGCCGGAGGGTGATGGAAAGCAGGCTGAGCAACACCCCGGCCAGAATCGCCGGAAACGCTCCCTGCAAAACTACCTGCGGCATAAAGAGCGACAGCAGATAAAGAACACATATGTTGGCAACGGTTTTCCAGATGAATTTTCTCATTACGGCTACTTCCTCATTTATTCATTTGAGCGCTTACACTAATCGCTTTGCTTATTGCACAACTACCCAAGATTATCATCCTGCGACAAAGCTCAAGCGGCAGGCAGTTGGGATTATGCAAAAGCTTCGCTATTAACACATATGTTAATACAAACGTACGGAGATTTTATTTTTTTCATCCTCCACCCGGACCAGTTCATAGCTTCCATAGCTGCGAAGTTCGTCGATCATCCTGATCACCAAAGCAAGCAGTTCAGCCAGCTTCGGCCTGTTTTTGGTCCCGCTGAGGCCAAATTGGCGGCGGATCAGATGCGGGAACAAATCCCCCCAAAATGCCAGGCAGTCATGCAGGGATGCCAGCGTAACATCCAGGACCGCCAGCGGCAGGGGAATATAAAACCCGGTTTTTAGGCCGGATTTTATGTGCACCAACAGGAAGCTGCTCCTTTTAGTCAACATAAATTTCCACCTTGGTCCTGCCTTCTTCTTCGCTCTCGGTTTCGATATCAACCAGCCGGCCGTCGCTCAGCCCCTGATCAACCAGGTTGATGATTTCATCAAAATCAATTTTGCTCAGATCGATGCCCTGTTTTTTCATCTGGTCATGGGCTTCCTGTGGAATCCATTTCATACTGGCATCAGCAATTTGGGTTGCTACTTTAATCAGGTTCAAGGGAACATTTACATTTACTTTGGTTTTATCCCCATCGACCCGTACTCGTAAAAAGCGCTTGGCGTTAGCGGCAACAGCCGGAGATGCTCCTTCGGAGGCACGGCGATCGTCAAGGGAGTTTAATAGCTCCGCGGCTTCCTGGCGGGTAACTTTGCCTTCCTCCAACAATTCTAAAATTTTCATGGTTTCCTGACTCATTTTGAAAACTCCTTTCCTTACTTTAATTCTGACGTCAGTTGTCTCAACGCTGGTATTCCTTTAATTTTTTGGCCGCCTCTTTGGGATTCATCTCACCCCGTTCCAGGGCGCCTAATATCTCCTGCCGCCGCGCCGCTATTTCTTCTTCTTTTTCATCCGGGCGCTCCAATTGATAGCCCAAGGATTGGATGACCGTATCCAAATTTTTGCGAACAGTAGGATAGGATATATTCAGCTCCCGCTCGACATCTTTTATATTGCCCCGGCATTTAATAAAAGTTTCAATAAAATCAAGCTGGTCTTTCGGTAAACGGCAAAACTTGCAGGGGGTGAATATCCCTTCGATGGATGTATTACACTGTTTGCAGGTCAGTTTGCTGATTTTCAATTCCTGTCCGCAGACCGGACATTGACTCGGCACTTTGTATTGAATCATGTTCCCCTCCTAAAATCCATTGCTTAATT
>DATMYB010000307.1:0-2203 GCA_035561215.1 Syntrophomonas sp.
CATTATTCCAAAAATATTATTAATTCTGTAAAGAAATAGTAGAGGTGATGACAATGGAGGCAGTACTTAAGAAGGAATATAATTTTAATAGTCTGTGCTGCGTGAATTGCGCAAGCATCATTGAACAGGAAGTGGGCGCCCTGGAAGGCTTGACCGCTTCAAAAGTCGATTTTACTTCAAAGAAGCTTACGCTTGCAGTTGAGGACGAGGAAACGCTGGAGTCGTTGTCCGGTCAGATTGAAAACATCGCGAAAAAGTATGACTCAGAGATTGTCATAAAAAATCAGGAGCCCGGAAAAAAGGTTATCTATCTTAACGGCCTTGACTGCGCCAATTGCGCTCAAAAAATTGAAAACGCGGTAAAAAAACTCGATGGGGTTAATATGGCCAGCGTTGACTTTGCAACCGAAAGACTGACCATCGAAACCGCCGATAAAAATAATCTGCCGGCAATCCTGCGGGCTGCTTCTCAAATTGTGCTCAGTGTGGAACCGGATGTAAAGATTTCCTACACCAACAAAACATTCGAATCGGAATCCGCTGACTGGAAAGAACGACTCTCCCAAATTGGTCTGGCTCTCGGTGCAGTGCTGTTTGCCGTTGGCCTTATCTTCACATTTTCACAGCCGGTCGAATTCACAATGTTTCTTTTCGCTTACCTTTTGGCAGGCTGGAAAGTTCTGTTCCGGGCTATACAGAATATAACGAAAGGCCAAGTGTTTGATGAGAACTTCCTAATGAGCGTCGCAACCATCGGTGCCTTTGCCATTGGCGAGTATCCGGAAGGCGTAGCCGTCATGCTTTTCTACCAGGTTGGCGAGCTGCTGCAAGATCTTGCTGTCAATCGCTCCCGCAAATCGATTTCCACACTTATGGATATCCGACCCGATTATGCCAATTTGAAAATTGGTGAAGCGATACGCAAAGTGACCCCGGAAGAAGTGGGAATCGGAGACCTGATCGTGGTAACACCGGGAGAAAAAATTCCGCTGGATGGCAAGGTGGCGGATGGAAAATCTTCTCTGGACACATCTGCGCTCACAGGCGAATCTCTCCCCCGCGACGTTGAAGTCGGTGATACAGTACTGTCAGGCTCTGTCAATAAAAGCGGCTTATTAACAATAGAGGTTACCAAAGAATTCGGCGAGTCTACTGTTTCAAAAATTCTGGATCTTGTACAGAATGCCAGCAGTCAAAAAGCGCCTACCGAAAACTTCATAACAAAGTTCGCGCATTATTATACCCCCGTGGTTGTTTTTGGCGCCCTTGCGCTGGCAATTATTCCGCCACTGGTGGTGCCCGGGGCCACATTTGCGGAATGGATCAATCGCGGGTTAATCTTCCTGGTTATTTCCTGTCCCTGCGCTCTCGTCGTTTCGATTCCGCTGAGCTTTTTCGGAGGTATTGGCGGGGCGTCAAAGAACGGGGTGCTCGTCAAGGGTAGCAATTATCTGGAAGCTCTCAATAGCGTAGACACGGTTGTATTTGATAAAACAGGCACGCTGACCAAAGGCAATTTTAAAGTAACGGAAATCAAAACGGCAAACGGTTTTGCAGAAGATGAAGTGCTTACGTACGCTGCGCATGCTGAAGGATTTTCAGGCCATCCGATTGCCGTCTCCATTCGGGAGGCTTTTGGCAAAGAAATTGATATACAGCGCATCTCCGACTATGAAGAAGTCTCTGGCCATGGTATCCGTGTTAAAGTCGACGGTAAATCGGTGCTTGCGGGGAACGCGAAACTGATGGATGCAGAAAAGATCAAATGGCCAAACGAGGCGGCACCCGGAACCGTCGTCTATATCGCAATTGATGGGGCGTTTGCGGGGTATCTTATCATCTCCGACGAAATCAAACCTGACAGTCAGGAAGCCATTCGGAGACTGAAGGCGGCTGGAATCCGCAAAACAGTCATGTTAACTGGGGACAACCGGACAACCGGTGAAAAGGTGGGTAAAAAGCTTGGGCTTGATGCCGTATATACAGAGCTGCTGCCTCAGCAAAAGGTAGAGAAAATGGAGGATCTTTTTAAGGAGGTCACCAAAGGCAAGAAACTTGTGTTCGTCGGTGACGGCATTAATGATGCTCCCGTTCTGGCACGGGCCGATATAGGCGTGGCAATGGGCGGTCTCGGCTCCGATGCTGCCATTGAAGCGGCCGATGTGGTACTGATGACCGACGAGCCTTCGAAACTTGTCAGCGC
>DATMYB010000308.1:0-5104 GCA_035561215.1 Syntrophomonas sp.
GCTATAAATGGAATTTATCAGCTTTGATTTAAGCCTTTTCTATTTTCCGATTCCCATTATACGCATAACCTTCCCCTCAATATCCGGAAAAAAACGGATACTTTCCACCCCGTGCCTCCAATCTTCAGCCTATACTTGTAATCCGGATAAATCCGATGCGACTTCGCCATGTATGCACACGCATCCGCCATCCAAATAGCGCAAGCTTGATACCCGCTTGTTCTACCCGTTTTCCCGCAGCCGCCGCACTACGCTGTCCCTTGAGAGGCTTCTATATATCCGGATTGGAAGTATGCAGGCCAAAAGCAGCAGGATTGGAAAGCAGAGGGCAAGAGGCGTCAATGTAAACTGATAAGTATAGGCGGCGCTGCCCTGCGTTACAGTGTTGACGGCAAAATAACTGACCCCATAACCCACCGTTGCAAAAACAAGCAACGCCATCGCCATATAGTATATGCTTTCCAGTACAAGCATCTTTTTGCCCTGCCCCGAGGTCATACCCACGCTCTGGAGCATGGCAAGCTCCTGCTTGCGGGAGAATATGTTGGTCATAGTGGTGTTGACGAAATTCAGGATACCAATCAGCAAAATCACCGCACACAGCGTAAAGCCAATGAGCGCGAACTGTTGGTTATCGTTTTTCATCTCGGCAATGTAATCGGCGCGGGAACGAAAATCCACTTCGGGATTATCCGCAAGCAGTGACCTGATTTCTGTCTGGAGGCTGTCAACAGCGCTTTCATCCGCTATGACCGTAGCCGACATGATATCGGGGTTTGCAAGGCTTTCAAACTCGGAGGACGGAAGATAGACGGAAAACCCGGGCATCGAGATAAAATGCGCGCCTAAAGAATTGAGTGCGCTATAATCCACCCGGCCCATAACCTCATAGCTGCGCTGTTCTCCGTCCTTGTCGTCAAAAGAGAATGTGACGGTATCCCCGACTTGAACCATACCCTCACCGTCGAATCCAAGCAGCAGATAATCCCCGGACAAAAACTTTTCACGGTCGAAAACGCCTTCTACCATGTTTTCCTCCAGCTTATCCAGCCAGTAGCTGTCAAAGCCATAGACCTGCGCGCTGATGAAATCGCCGTAGGCGCTGAAATCTGTTTGTTCGAGGATTCCCTCAACTTCCTGTTCCGCCAGGGACGGCTTCTCCGCTAAAATCCTGTTGCGCTGAAAATTGACTAACCCGTCCTTCATATTTCCCTCGATAGGAGCAAAGCCGTTTGCATAATAGACTTTGACAACCTCCTGTACGCCGTCAAGTCCTCTCACATCGGACAGCAAGTCCTCGCTTAATGTATAGCTTGGCGCATAAGGCCTGGCCAAGGTGAAATAATCCGCGTCGGCAATCAGAAAATCGCCGTTGATATGGCCTTGCAGAAACTTATTGACGTCAAAGCTACCCACCAAGGTATAGACGATATTGAATAAAATCAGCCCGACAGACAGGGATGCGACGACGAGCGACGCCTTTTTCCTGCTGCGAAAGATGTTGGACCAGGCCATACGGGATATTTTTGCCCCGCCACGGCCGCGCTTTATTTTTTTTGCGGAAGCAGCGGCAAGACCCGTATACCGCACCGCTTCCACAGGGCTGACTCTGCCCGCCTTTTGCGCGGGACCGCGACAGCTTATCAGCACCGTAACCAGCGCAAGCGCCGTTCCAAGCACGAATATCCACGGATTTGGTGGCGCTGGCATATAGTCAATGCTGAGGAATCCAAGCAATACGGGAATCAGCACAATGCCCAGCAGATAGCCCAAAAGCAGGCCAATAGGGATACCGGCCGCGCAGAGCAGCAGTGCCTGGAAGTTGACGACGTATCCAAGCTGCCTCCCAGTCGCGCCGACGGTTTTCAGCAAACCGTAAAATCGTACATCGCGCATGACGGAAATGTAAAAAATATTGTAGATGAGAAGATAGCCGCTTACCAGTATAATGGCGATAATGAGTGCCATTGCCGCGATGATTCCGCTGTCCATTCCCGCCCTGTCGTAAGCGTCGTTAAAAAGAACTCCCCCGGTCTCGGCGTCAATTCCCGTATCCCGCAGGATGGTATCCACATTTTTTTCAAGCTCAGACAGCTTTCCGTCTATATTGGCGGTCAGTTTCGTTGTGCCGTAATAACCGGCACCCAAGCGTGTTTCCGCCGGATTAACCCCATTAAGCAGCTTGTCTGCAAGAGTGTCAGAGATATACAGGATTCCGTAGGGGTTCAGGTTTATGTCCATATCCCAAAACCCGCATACGGTAAAATCCATGCTGTAAGGAGTGCCGGCCACTTTAAAATCCAGATGCACGGTCTGCCCCAATTCCCTCGGCAGGTTCATGGCATCCAGAATCCAGCTATTCAGGGCGATTTCATTTTCCGTTTCGGGCAGCCGGCCTGTCGTGGGCTTACTGAATGTAAACTCAGAAAAATTATCGTCCGTCGTATGAATTTCGCCCTGCGCCTGACGGAATACGCCTTCGGTCGTCGCGGTAATCAGCCTTGACAGTCCGTATTCCTTAATCAGCGGATGCTCGGCCACACGCTGCGCTTCATCTTCGGTGAGATATTGAAAATCCACCTCCGTACTGCGCCCGTAGCTGTGTATCAGCATTTGCTGCATACCGTCGGAGAGGCTGATGCCTATGGTAAACACCGCCGTAATCAGAACGGTGGTCAGCACAATGGCAATCAGTGCAAATAGGTTCCGGTTCTTATTTGCCAAAAAGCTTTGTTTCGCTAACCTTCTTACGGCAGCCTGGTTATTATTTTTCATGTCATTACCGCCCTTCTGCGGCAACGATCCTGCCGTCCTCAATCCGTATCACCCGGTCGGCAAGCTGGGCAATCTGCTCATTATGAGTAATCATCACCATTGTTTGATGAAACTTGCTTGAGGTCATTTTCAGAGTGCCCAGCACATCTTGACTGGTCTTGCTGTCCAGATTTCCGGTTGGCTCGTCCGCAAGCAGAATGGATGGCTTTGTGGCAAGCGCGCGGGCGATGGCGACGCGCTGCTGCTGCCCGCCTGATAAATTGTTGGGGAGATTATTTTTCTTCTCTGAGAGGCCCAGAGTATCGATAATTTTTCCCACAAAACCTTCATCTACGGTGTTTCCGTCGAGCTCAACCGGCAAAACGATATTCTCATAGACATTCAGAATTGGAACAAGATTATAATTCTGGAATACAAAGCCTACATTCCTGCGCCGGAAAATGGTCAGCTGCTCATCCGTCATTCCTGAAATGTCCTTTCCGCCGACAATCACTTTGCCGCTAGTCGGCGTGTCCAAGCCGCCCAGCATATGCAGGAGCGTGCTTTTTCCTGAACCTGACGTACCGACAACGGCGACAAATTCGCCCTCCTGTACTTCCAAATCAACTCCGTCCAATGCCTTGACGGTGTTGGGGTCTTTCCCATAATATTTTTTTAAGGCTTCAGTTTTCAAAACCGGCATGCTCTATACCTCCTTTTCCTGATACTATCATCATAAGCCGCAATTCTTACAGGCCCCTAACAGAATCGGATTTATTTCTTACAGTTTTGTAAGAACATTGAGAAGGTCGTATATTTCCCCGGCTTGGAATCTACAAGGATATAGCCGCCCTGTTTTTGAAAAATCAGTGAAGCTAAATAAAGTCCTAATCCAGCCCCATCAACACCTTTTGCATTTCGTCCCCGGTAAAACCGCTTGAAAATAGAGTTCCATTCTTCAGGGGCAATTCCGATGCCATAATCGGTAATGCTGATTTTTGTATAAATTGGCAGGGATTCCAAGGATATATTGATTTCTCCGTCAGATGGGGAATATTTGATTGCGTTTTCCAAAATATTTGTGATTGCTTCGCATGTCCATTTACGGTCATGCAGCAACGCAATATCCTCAAAATAAACCGTTTGAATGGAAATGTTTTTCTTGGACGCCGCCCCATACACGGAGCTGATGCTGTCGGAAATAGTCTGCTTAATACCTGCGGGAGCGGGGGACAGCTCAATGGCTCCTACCTCCAGCCTTGACATTTTTACAAGGCTGTCCATCATCCATTGCAGCTTTTCCGTTCCCGTTTTGACACACGATAAAAATTCCTGCCGCTCGGCTTCGGTAATATGTCCTTCCAGCAGCAGGTCGGTATACATGGCGACACCGGATAGAGGCGTTTTCATCTGATGGGACATATCCGAAATAAAGCTTTGTATAATTTCTTTCTCCTGCTTGGTTTGGGAAATATCCATCGTGCTCATCCGAATGATTTTAACGGCTTTATGCGTCAGCTTGGAAAGCCTGTTATCCGCCGCCGCTTCAAATGGAATCTCTGTATTTCTGGCCAATACGCTATCCAAAACCTGATCAATCGAACCAAAGGTTTTTCTTACATAGAGATAGCTGAAAAGTGCAGTTAGGAAGCATAAAGCAACGGCTATGATAATAGTAACAGCAAGCGCCATCCCTACATACCTCCGTTCCAAATGTAGCCGATGCCGTGAATGGTCTTAATGGTCTGAGGATTTTGGGGATCGCCCTCCAGCTTTGCGCGTAGACGGCTGATATTGACTGGCAAGGTGTTTTCATCCACAAAATTCCCCTCATTGTCCCACAGTGAGGATAATATTTGTTCCTTTGAAAGCACTTGCCCGGCGTTTGTCATCAGAAAATAGAGCAGCCTGTATTCCGTTGCGCTGATAGGTATTTCTTCATCCTCCCGGAAAAGCTTGCAAAGGTTTGTGTCCAGCCTGTACTTGCCGGAACGGATGATATGGCGGCTTTCAGCCTCCATGCGGCGGAGCAGGGCTTCCACTCTTGCCCGGAGAATGGACAGGGAAAAGGGCTTGGTAATATAATCGTCCGCACCGGCTAAGAGGCCGGATACCTCGTCTGTTTCCAAATCGCAGGCAGTCAGCATGATAATAGGAATTTTTGAATGTGTCCGAATTTCTTTGCATAAGTCCAGCCCGTTTCCGTCCGGTAATCCCAAATCCAGTATGATCAGGTCAATCTTATGCTGTTCCAGCATCCGTTTTCCGTCCTTAATTCCGCCTGCTGAAACAGCGTCGTAGCCATCCTTTTCAAAGGTAAACGCAATGCCTCGGCTCAAATTTTCGTCAT
>DATMYB010000309.1:0-9047 GCA_035561215.1 Syntrophomonas sp.
TATCAACTGTGATCCGGAAGATGAATTGAGGATTTACCATCATCCGCTGCATACGATCATTGTTGAGGAAACCTTGAAGCTTGGCGGCTCCATGTGCCATCACCACGGGATTGGCAAGTATCGCAATGAATGGACAAAAGAAGAACACGGATCGGCATACTACATGCTGGAAAAGTTGAAGGAAGCCTTCGACCCAAAGGGTATCATGAATTTCGGAACGATCTATCCGCAGGAAGAAGGCGTTAAATATCAACGATAACGAAATCAAATAATATTTTAATGAGAGGTGAAGAGGTATGAATAGTAAATTGAAAAGGTATTTCCAATTTCTCTTGGTTGTTTTAGCAGCAGGGGCAATATTCCCGATTATGTACTTGAAAACAAATTACCAGGAAACGATTCTGGAAGTGTTCAACATTTCATTAATTCAGTTAAATACGATTTATTCCTTCCTGGGGATCGTATGGGTAGTCGGTTATCTGCCAAGCGGCTTGATCAGCGACAGATTTTCCGCTAAAAAATTGCTGTCAATCTCTCTTTTCGGTACGGCGGCAGGCGGATTCTGGTTTGCGCAGATTCCAAGCCATACATTTGTTATCGTAATATTTTGCATCTGGGGGGTATTTTCCGTATTTACCTTCTGGAGCGCCCATATGAAGCTTGTCAAATTGCTTGCCCAGAAGGAAGAACAAGGACGGTTCTTCGGAATTCTCGACGGCGGGCGCGGTGTTGTGGAAGCTCTTCTTGCCAGCTTTGCGCTGTTGATTTTTTCCGGCATTTTGGGAGACAGCACGGATCTGGCGGATAAAAGGTCGGCAATGGTTGCAATCATATATATGTATTCGATCGTATTGGTCGTGATCGGTATCTTTGTTACAGTTTTCGTCAGGGAAGACAGGAAGGCCGCCGCGACCGGCGATGCGAAAGCCGTCGCACAAAGCGGTATCAAGTTGGCTGATCTTGGTCAGGTTTTTAAAAATAAATTCGTGTATCTGATGGGCGGTATCATTTTCCTGTCGTATTCCGTGACATGGACGGTATATTACTACGGCGGATTCCTGCAGACGAACATAGGCGTTGATCCTGTCACCGTAGCGTCAATCATGGTAATCGTTCTCTGGATGAGGCCCATTGGGGGTATCGGCGGCGGATTCCTTGCAGACAAGTTCGGAAGAGGCCCCATTGTCATGAGTGCCCTTCTGGCAACTACGGTATGCCTTATATTAATGGCGATTTTACCTCCGGATTCGGGTATTTCCCTGTTTTACGTCCTGGTTGTAGCCGCAGGTCTGTTCCAGTACGCGATCCGCGGCACCTACTGGTCGCTGATCGGCGAGTATAAAATTGACAACGCCATCGTTGGTTCGGCAATTGGCTTCATATCTTTGGTGGGATATTTGCCGGATATCATCCTTGGGCCATTCAATAGTGTACTTTTCAATACATTTGGCGATAACGGAGGATATAACGCCTACTTCATAGCAAGCGCGATCTTCGGTATCGTCGGCGCATTGCTTGTCCTTACGTTTATCAGACTTACAAAGAAGGAAAAGCTTCATGAAGAAGGAAAAGCTTCGTGAAGATCGTATGCTTGATTAAATTTGTTCCTGATGTAGATAACTTTTCCTATGACTATGAAAAAAACGTACTGGTCAGGGAAAATATGAAACTGATTCTGAATCCTGATGATGCTTGCGCCCTTGCTTTTGCTCTGGGAGTGAAGGGAAAAAGAGCGGATACCGCTGTTGAAATCGTAACGATGGCGCCGATAAACGTCCTGCCGCTCGTTGAGGATTTGCTGAGGCGCAACGCCGATCGGGGGACGATCATTTCCGACCGTTCGTTTGCAGGCAGTGATACCTATGCGACAAGCAAAATCATAGCCCGGTACATGGAAAATACCGGATACGACATGATCCTTACCGGGACCCATTCTCTGGATGGCGATACGTCCCATGTCCCGTCACAGGTTGCCGAATTGTTGAAGCTGGAACAGCTGTCCAACATAGTAAGAATTTATGATGAGAGCCTGGGTCCGGGGAGTGAAACGGTTGTTGTTGAAGCGGATACCGATAAAACCATATCCAAATTTGAGATTGCTCTTCCGTGTATGCTAAGCATAGGAAAGGATAGCAAATATAAATTGCCCTTTGTCAAATATAAGGATTTAGAGCTGGATGTCAGCGATCGCGTATCCGTTATTAATAATGAAAGCCTGGGTTTTTCCGAAGCCGAAGTGGGTCTTCGGGGTTCGCTGACGAAAGTGAACAGAACCTTTGCAAGGAAACTCCAAAAGAGGGAAAAAACGGTAGTACACAATGATGAGGAAGGAATCGGGACGGTGTATCGTTTTCTGAAATCCAATGGATTTGTTTAATATGAAGAAAAGCATGATTTATTTAGACAAAGAAGATATTCAAAGTTCCGTCGATTTATTGGAAGCAGTTCGTCAGATTTACCGGGACGGACGTTATGAGACATATGCTTTTTGCTTCGATCAGTCGACTGGAGCTGCCGAAGGCAAATTCGATCATATTTTTTCTGTCCGGGATAGCAGGCTGCAAGACTATGACATTGTAAACCTGACAAATTGCCTGGAAGAATTGTACCGAACTTACCTTTTCGACAGTATCCTGATTCCTGCTTCCTATCAGGGAAGGATGCTGGCTCCGAGATTGGCCATGCGTCTTGGGGTCGGACTGGTCGCGGATATTACCGGTATTGAGTATAACGGCGAAGAGCTTGAAATGGTGAGGCCTGCCTTCAGTGACAGGCTTTTCGCAGGAGTCGCCAATAAAAATTGCAGGCCCATTATGATGAGCGTGCGTCCAAATGTTTTTACGGATACTTCGAAGCATTCAAAAAATACAAAAATAATCCCCTTTCAGCCTGCTTCCTTACAATCCGGCAGGATAAAGTTGCTGAAGGCGAAAGAAAAGGAACGGGCAAAAGACATCAGGGAGAGCGAAATCCTGGTTTCCGGAGGAGGCGGCGCAAGCGATCATTTTGATCAGCTTTATCTGCTTGCCGATGCGTTAAACGGCATGGTCTCCGCGAGCAGAAGGATTGTCGACAGCGGGATTGCCGGACGCAGCATTCAAGTGGGGCAATCCGGGAAAATGGTCAGTCCGAAGCTGTACATCGCATTGGGAATCTATGGATCGCTTCAGCATATGGAAGGTTTGAAAGATGTGGAGAATATCATTTCTGTCAACATTAACAGAAATGCGCCCATCTGCAGTATTTCCGACATTGTTGTGGAGGGGGATTCAAAAGAGTTTATCGAAAAATTATTAGCTGAAATCAAAAATAATAAAAAAAGGGAGGAAGAGGTATGAATATTACAGATTTTCAAATGGATTTCTTTTCATTAAAAGGGAAGAATGCAATTGTCACAGGTGGTAACACCGGTCTGGGCCAGGCATTTTCTTTGGCTTTGGCAAAAGGAGGCGCCAATATCTTCATGCCCAGCATTATGCCGGATGACCCGGAATTTAATAAGCTGATCGAGGCGGAAGGCGTTAAAGCGGTTTATATGGAAGGGGATATTACCAAGCCCGGAGGTCCAAAGCAGGTTGTTGCAAAATGTGTGGAAACATTGGGTTCTGTAGATATTCTCGTTAACTGTGCAGGTATCTGCATCTGTGAACCGGTTCTGGAGTTCGACAGAAAATCCTGGGATCCGATGATCGCGATCAATCTTACAGCGGCGTTTGAAATGTCCTATGAAGCCGCACAATTCATGATTCCGCAAAAGAGCGGCAAGATCATCAATATCTGTTCTATGTTCTCTTTCCTGGGCGGACAGTGGTCGCCGGCCTATGCTGCTACCAAACACGGTATTGCCGGTCTGACGAAAGCTTACTGCGATGAACTGGCACAATACAATATCCAGGTGAACGGCATCGCGCCGGGATATTTCAAAACAAAGGTTGCAGAAGTTTCCATGAAAGATCCGGACAGAAACAAGTGGATTGTCGACCATACTCCCGAAGGACGATGGGGGGATGTCGCCGATCTGATGGGTACCACGGTATTCCTGGCAAGCAGGGCCTCTCAATTTGTAAATGGCCATATCCTGGCGGTTGACGGCGGTTTCCTGACAAGATAATACGATCCCGGAGGTGTCAAAATGGGAGATAAATATCTCATTGGAGTAGACAGCGGCTCCCAGAGCACAAAAGTTGTCATATTCAATCAAAATGGGGATATCGTCTGCAGCGCAAGCGAAAAACTTCAAGAAATGATGGCGAGAAAACCCGGATATGTGGAGCATCCCGGCGATGATCTATGGGAAAGCCTTAAGATCGCATTCCAAAAGGTAATGAAGGAATTCAAGGGTGATCCGAAGGATATCATGGGTTTGGGTCTCTGTTCCATCCGTTGCTGCAGGGTATTTATGAAAAAGGACGGCACCCTGGCGGAGCCGGTCATGAGCTGGATGGATATCCGGTCTTATGAGAAATTCGTAGATGATAATCCGGAAATCAGTTATACATGTCCGACTTCAGGCTATCTGACGCACCGGCTGACCGGGGAATTCAGGGATACGGCGGCAAATGCCTTCCAGTGGCAATTTCCTGTTGATATGGATACCTGGGACTGGTCAAAGGATGAAAAATACTTTAACAGCTTTGATATACCAAAAGAGAAATTACTGGAATTACATATGCCTGGCGCGGTACTGGGATATTTAACAGAAGAAGCAGCCGGGGAGACCGGATTGCCTTCCGGAATTCCTGTGGTTGCAACCGCGAATGATAAAGCGGTGGAAGCCCTCGGATCAGGACTTTTGAAAAATGACACCGGACTGATTTCTTTAGGGACCTATATCGCTTCCATGGTTTGCGGCAGTAAGAATGAAGCTTCTTCTGTAAATTTCTGGACCAATTTGTCCTGTATCCCGAACCGGTATTTATATGAAAGCAATGGTATCAGACGCGGGATGTGGCATATTTCCTGGTATAAGGGCATTATCGGCGAAGAGTACGCGGCGAAAGCGAATCGCGAAGGATATTCCGTTGAGGAGTATCTGGCAAAGGAAGCAATGAATGTCCCGGCCGGGTCGGACGGGCTGCTGACGATACCTGATTGGCTGGCGCCTGCGGACCGGCTGCACCGGAAGGGTGTTATGATCGGCTTTGACGAACGCCATACCAGAGGGCATATCTACCGGTCTATTCTGGAAGGCATAGCGCTGACATTAAAGAATCATTATGATGCCATGATCGATGAGATCGGAATAAAGCCGGACAAGATTATCATATCCGGCGGCGGATCCAACAGTGATTTGTTTATGCAGATTTTTGCGGACGCCTATGGCGTAAAGACGGTCAGAAATGAAATGAACAACGCAGCGGCGCTGGGAGCGGCAATTTGCGTCGCGGTAGCCGCCGGGATCTATCCGGGATTTGATGAAGCGGCGTGGCAGATGGTGAAGCAGAAGGATGAGTTTCTTCCCGATGAAGAAAACTATAAGATTTACAGCAGGATAAACATGGGGGCGTACCGTGAATTGCCCAATCTTATGGAAGAAACATTAAAAACAGTATACAAGGCTGTGATGAAATAGATGAACGATTCAGAGTAAACTTGAACGACGGCGTCACTCCCGCACGAACAAGTCGATTTGAAAAGGGGGGATTATGATGAAAAATCTAAGACCTATTGCATTCTGGATCCCGGTAATACTCTTTATAACAGCGTGTGCTTACAACTTTGCAGATAAAGAAGGCTTTGTTAAAATGATTAACAATGCCAACGCCTGGTTAATGGGCAATTTTGCCTGGGCTTTTTGCCTTGGAGTACTTGTCATGCTTGGCGTAGTCATTTTTCTTATGATTTCGAAGTTTGGGAATGTCCGGATCGGGGGCCGTAATGCGGCCCCCATGTTCGACAATGTAAGGTATTTTTCCATTGTCCTTACAAGCATCATTGCGATCGGCATACTCTTTTGGGCGACTTCAGAGCCTCTTTACCATATGACGGCTCCTCCGGAATCTCTGAAGTTGACGCCAAACAGTCCTGAAGCTGCTGTTTTTGCAATGTCCGCGCTGTTTATCCATTGGGGCTTCCTTCCGCTGGCA
This sequence comes from Syntrophomonas sp., assembly GCA_035561215.1. Classification (GTDB taxonomy): domain Bacteria; phylum Bacillota; class Syntrophomonadia; order Syntrophomonadales; family Syntrophomonadaceae; genus Syntrophomonas_B. Next base: position 6,087 of record DATMYB010000309.1, read on the forward strand.
ATTTATTCGATCCCAACGATTATGTTTGCCTTTGCTTTCTATAATATGAAGAAGCCCTATACTCTCGGTTCAACACTGACCCCTGTTTTTGGCGATCAGGTTTTGGGGAAATGGTCACAGGGTATTGACGCGGTTTGTATGTACTCGCTTATCGCCGGCATGGCGGCTTCGCTGGGTACCGGTATTCTTTCCATCGCCGGCGGACTCAAGTATCTGACCGGTGTTCAGACAGGAGCTTTTCTTTGGGCAGCGGTTGATGTAGCAATTGTTGCAACCTTTGTAATTTCATCCATTACAGGACTGTTTAAAGGGATAAAAAAGCTTTCGGAAATCAATTTCGGCGTATTTGTTTTTCTTGCGGTATTTGTATTTGTTTTTGGCCCGACATTTTTTATATTGAATCTTGGAGTAGAAGCCTTTGCAAACCATCTGCAGACCTTTTTCCAAAAGGCATCCTTTACGGGTGCGGCCGCCAATGATCCCTGGGCAGGCTGGTGGACGATATTCTACTGGTGCAATTGGCTGGCATGGGCTCCAATTTCGGGTATGTTCCTCGGAAGGATTTCCTATGGACAGACGGTTAGAAAAGCGCTCACGGTAGTATTTTTGCTCCCGGCTCTCTTCGATATCCTGTGGATGATGATCTTCGGAGGCGCTGCAATCAAGCTGGAATTGTCCGGAGGAAAGCTTGCGGAGGCAATGGCAGCCGGACCGGAATTTGCTGTATACGCGTTTCTTGATAAGTATCCGATCGCGTCAATTACAATACCGGTATTTGTCTTCTGTATATTCCTGTCTTATGTTACCGGTTCCGACGCCTACACAACAACCCTTGGCGGCATGAGTACAACAGGTATTTCTCCGAGGTCGTCCGAGCCGTCTGCAAAGATCAAGATTTTCTGGGGCGCTATTATAGGCGTCGTCAGCTGGGTGATGATAAGCTCTTCGGGAATCGACGGCGTCAAGATGCTCTCAAATCTTGGCGGCGGTCCCGCATTGATACTTGAATTGCTGATATGCCTGGCGCTTGTGAAGGTCGCGATGGACCCGAGAAAATATGACTGTCATAAGAACGACTATACGGAGGACGGAACTCCGATCAAGTCGGTAACCCAAAAGGCGGTCATGTCGGAGGATGCTGTACTCGATGCTGTTATGAATGAAAAAAAATAAAGAGTCGTGCACCTGCGACAACTGTTGATAAAGGTATGCATGGGGTGACGGTTTAGCCTCTGCTACGCGTTTAAGAAGGATAGATCAAAAAATTTCGGATCTCCCCTCTATTTTATTAAATAGAGGGGAGATCCGGTAAAACCGTTATGCAATTGATGCTGCATAAATAGCTTTAATAGAGCTTGACAATGCCGCATTAAATTCTTCATCCGTTTGCTGAGCTGTCAGGCCTTGCGACAGAGCACGCGAAAAGCTGGCGATCAATCCTTGATTGCGTGATAACTTTTCATTTGCTTCAGTTTGAGTATATCCCCCGGACAAAGCCACAACCCGTGCAATATGAGGATCACTCAATAAATCGCTGAAGAAATTATCTTTTGTTGGTATGGATAGCTTAAGCATGACTTTTTCGTCTTGTTTAAGGTTAGATAATTGATTAAAAATTTCCTGCTTCAGTATTTTTTCAGATTCTTCCTTATCAGGGCTGTGAATATCCACCTCAGGCTCAATAATTGGAACCAGCCCGGCCTCAATGATTCGTTTGCCAATCTCGAATTGCTGCTCAACTACCTTTTTTATTCCTTCGTAACTGGCATCTTTAATAACAGAGCGCATTTTGGTACCGAAAATATTCTTTTCAACAGCCCGCTTTAAAAGTTTATCCAAATCCGGGATTGGCTTCATAAGCTGAACACCATTTTCAATAGCGCCAAGTCCTTTGTCAACCTTTAAAAAAGGAATGATGCCTTTCTTCTCCCAAAGATAATCAGCAGTAAATCACTTTGCTTTCCGCCTACCTGCCAGATGATGTTTCCGGTCCCTTTATTAATCTTATAGATGGCCCACATGTTGCGCATGCTGATTAATAATGAATGGTCAGGTCCTTCATCGATGGAATTGATGTGATAACAATCCCATATATTGTTTTGGTTGACTTCTCACGAACTGTCCATGTAAAATCTTTGTAGAAGTGTAAAGTAGAACGAAAGGAATTATGATTATGTATTTTAGACAACTGACTTTAATTGTCAAGGACCTTGAGGAATCTATTGAATTTTATGAGATAATTACGGAGCTGAAGATTTCTCGGCGTTTTAAAGATGGTCCCGCAGAAATAGCGTTTATGACAAACGGTAATGGAGAAACGGAAATCGAATTAGTCTGTACATCGCAGATGCAGAAATTTGAAGGCAAGGGCTTTTTTATTTGCTTTGTAACAGATAAATTGGACGCAATGCATGAATTGGCGCAAGAAAAAGGATTAAATCCTTCTGATATTCGAAATCCCGATGCCGAAAGTCGCTATTTTTATGTCTATGACCCTAATGGAGTATCTGTACAGCTGAGACAAAAGATTTAAGATAGGTGAATCCATGGGACATATTACAAGTAAAGACGCCTATAAGAATTTAGAAGAAAGAATCAATTGGTTTACACAAGGTGCTCCGCCATCCGACAGTCTGGATAAAATTTTGCAAATTCTATATACAGAAACGGAAGCAAAATGGATCGCGCTATTGCCGGTTCGCCCATTTACTGCAAAAAAAGCGGCAAACATCTGGAAAATCAGTGAAGGGAAAGCAGAAGCTTTTTTAGAACGTCTTTGCGAGAAGGCTTTGCTTGTGGATTCATTTTATAACGGGGTACGTCAATTTGTAATGCCGCCGCCAATGGCAGGGTTTATTGAATTTGCATTGATGCGTACAAGAGGCGACATTGATCAGAAGTATTTAAGTGAATTGTATTATCAATATATGAATGTGGAAGAAGATTTTGTTAAGGATCTGT
>DATMYB010000310.1:0-2758 GCA_035561215.1 Syntrophomonas sp.
GATGAAATATGAGTTAAATGGAAAAGGAAATCTGCGGCAAAAGTCGTAGATTTCCTTTTCCATTACAGGCATAGATTGTCTGTATTTTTCTACGCTATTTTATCATGATCCGTCTCCAGTCTATTTTTTATCATTTCGATCGTCTCATCGGCACTAAAGACGTCACAGTAAATAATGTTCATAATTTTTAATTCGCTGTTATGCAGTTCCATATCTCCCGCCGCACAGGCGTCCTCTACGCAAATTACCTTAAATCCATCGTCTGCCAGGCCTCTTACTGTGGATGCCACGCACTGGTCCGTGACGATTCCCGTAACCACTACGGTATCGATTCCCATATATCGCAGGAGCTGAAGATAATTTGTGCCGGTGGTGACACTGTCGGTTGTTTTATTCACAACGATCTCCCCCTTACGAGGGGTAAGGGGCTCTATCATCTGAGCGGCAAAACTGTCAGCATGCAGAAGCATATTATTCCAACCCTCTGATTTCTGAACAGGAGATCTGTCTTCGCCATCTTCTCTGAGACACGCAATTCTTCCGAACGTTACCACAAGGTTGTTTTCCCTGAAGAAATCCAGCAGTTTTTTGTTGTTGGGGATAACGATGTTATCCAGCCTGTCATGAAAAGGAATCCACCTGTCCCATTCGCCCCTTTCCTGAAAAGCCAGAGATTCTCCAAAATCACGAAGAATAAATTCATTCTGCATATCCACAATGAGCAACGCCGTCTTTTTTGGATTCAATTTAATTTCCGGAAACTCTTCCGTCGTATCATAGTAAAATGACAAAAATTTTCTATCTCGTTTCATAATATCCTCCTTGTTTTTAATTAGAATGAAACCGCTCATTCCATGTTTAGAGCAGGTTTCATGCCAAGCCGCAAAACCGTATGTTGTGCCATGCTCAAACAGAGCCGAAAGGTTAATTTTACGGTAATGAAAAGGAAGAATTACTCCGGAGCAGAAAACGGGGCAGCGGGAGAAAAAAGCCGCAAGGTACAAAAAGGTAACAAAATGATCTGCGCAGAGTTTGGCAGACGTCATCCCGGCAATTGAAAATGAAGGGGTTAGGGGGAGCAGTTACCGAAAGGTAAAAAAAGTTACCGTAAAGTAAAAAAGAAAAGCGCTCCACCTCTGCTTTCTGCTGTTAAAACCTTTAAAAATACACGTTTCTAAAGCTCGTACCCTCCTTGGCATTATCCTTGCTCTACATAACAGGGGAAATGTTATTTCACTAATTTGAAGAAAAGGAGAGGTAAAAACAATGACTCAAAAACATCCGGAAGTCTCCGCCGCCAACACGCTGGAGGACTTTGGCTATCAGCAGGAACTGAAAAGAAGCCTGAACACCTGGCAGCTTGCAGTCTTTGGACTGGTCTTTATGATTCCGATCGCACCTTTCGGAATCTATGGATTTCTGGCAGAAGCATCCAATGGTATGGTGCCGCTTGCCTATGCCATCGGCATGTTCGGAATGATCTTTACAGCATTCAGCTATGGAAGAATGGCGGAAGCGTTCCCCATCGCCGGTTCGGTGTATGCATATTCTTATCGGGGAATCAACAGACATGTCGGTTTCATGACCGGCTGGGCAATTCTAATGGATTACATACTCATGCCAACCCTGATCTATGTGGTGTGCGGAGCTTCAATGAATGCAATCTTCCCGCAGATTTCCATATTTTTATGGGCGGTCATATTCCTTCTCGTCGTAACGGTAGTCAATACCATTGGAATTGAGGCTACTTCCCGTGTCAGCGTGATTGCTCTGGGCTTTGAAATGGTCGTTTACGTTTTATTCATGATCTTTGCGGTAATTGCCATTGGAAAGGGAACAAACGGAGCCGAATTTACTGTGGACCCCATTTTCAATGCAAAAAACTTTAGTTTCGCAATGGTGATGAATGCAGTTTCGATTTGTGTCCTGAGCTTCCTGGGTTTCGATGCGATCAGTACCCTTGCGGAAGAAACAAAGGGCGGCGGCAAAGTGGTCGGCAAAGCTTCCGTTGGGGCATTGCTTATTCTGGGATCACTTTTTATTATTTTGACATGGGCTGCGGGTTTGATCTGGCCGGATTGGAACGCGTTTAAAAGCCTGGATACCGCTTTTTATGAAATCGCCAATGTCGCAGGCGGAAGGTGGCTTCTGACTCTTTGCTCAGTAGCTACGGCACTTTCCTGGGGATTTGCAGCCCTGACGGCCCAGGTTGCCGTATCCCGCGTATTATTCAGTATGTCACGTGACGGAAATCTTCCCAAAATGTTCTCAAAAGTACATGCTAAATATAAAACGCCGTATATCGCAACCTGGTTTATCGGTCTCTTATCGCTGGTGATGTCCTATATCTTTCAGGGTAACATCGACGGCCTTACCGTTTTGGTCAATTTCGGAGCGCTGACATCCTTTATTATCCTTAATTTGACTGTCGTTTATTATTACAAGGTTAAATTACAGTCTAAAGACAATTTCAAGTATGTCGTTATGCCGGTGATCGGCGCGCTGATTATCGGCGTAGTTTGGTTCAGCCTGAGTTCGCAGGCCAAAACTTTGGGAGTCATTTGGCTTGCCTGCGGGCTGGTTTATTATCTGATCCTGACGAAAGTAATGAAAAAGGAGGCGGGCGATCTCGATATGTAAGCAGGATCGCTATCCCGCCATATGAAAGGTTTTGCTCCGGGGGCGGGGGACCCTCCGCCTCCGGGATTCCCGGCAAGTTTCTCTGGTGGTTGCTGTCGTATAGTGATAAAATAAACAG
>DATMYB010000311.1:0-2481 GCA_035561215.1 Syntrophomonas sp.
ATCCGGTACCTGGAATGGTAAAACACTTTTCCGCCATAGCCTCGATTTGGGCATCCGTAGGCTCCACACCCAGCTCTTTCATAGAAGTAGGCATATGGATTGAGCGGTAGAAGTTCTCCATTGTCTGGATGCCAAGTTCTACGGTTTCTTCGTCGTTTGCGCCCGGGGCGACACCCATGACATTTATTGCAAGTTTTACAAATCGATCCATCTTCTCCTGGCAGACGTATCTGGCCCAACTGCCCCAGACAGCCGCCAAACCTGCGCCGTGAGTCACGTCGAACATTCCGCCGAGTTCATGCTCCAGCATATGAGTCGTCCAATCTCCGCCGTCTGTACTAAAACCGGTCAAGCCGTTGTGGGACAGACTGCCGGCCCACATGATTTCTGCACGGGCTTTGTAATTTCCGGGATCATCTGCTAAAATCAGCGCGTTCTTCATCACGGTGCGCAAGAGTGTCTCACTGATAGCGTCGGTAAGCTCCATGTTGTCGCTGCTGCGGTTGAAGTACCTTTCCAGGGTGTGCATCATGATGTCCACGCAACCGGAGGCTGTTTGGTAATCCGGCAGAGTCATGGTCAATTCGGGATTCATAATCGCAAAGACAGGCCGGCATAGGTCACTGTCATGGAAACGCTTCAATCCTTCATCGTCCTTGGTGATAATTGAACTGTTGCTCATTTCACTTCCTGACGCGGGAATCGTCAGAACAGATGCGACGGGCAAACAGGATGTCGCCGTACGTTTAAATGTGTAAAAGTCCCACACATCCCCCTCGTTGGCAACACCAAAGGCGATTGCCTTGGCAGAGTCGATGACACTGCCTCCGCCTACAGCGAGGATAAAGTCTACTTTCTCCCTTTTCGCAAGCTCAATTCCCTCGTAGACAAGCAAGAGATGAGGATTGGGTACAACGCCGCCAAGCTCTGCATAGGAAATGTTCGCGTTGTCCAGCGACTCTTTTACCTTGTCCATAAGGCCGGAACGTTTGGCGCTGTTTCCACCATAGTGAATTAAAACCTTTTTGCAATTCTGGGCTTTTACCAGTTCGCCCACCTGCGACTCAGCCCCTTTTCCAAAAACAACTCTGGTTGGTGCATAGTAAGAATAAATACTCATTTCAATTCCTCCATCTTATAGCATTTTCTTGTCTTTAAAATATCCGGATGCCATTTGGCTTCTAATTTTGAGCTGTCACGTCGCATGGAATCGCTTTTTCCATGACAGCTAAAATGACAGTCAATACGAGTAGCACTATTCCACCGACTACCATTGGCGTCCGCCCCGCTTCGAAAAGATAATTATAAACGGCCGGCTCAAAAAATTGACCCAAATTCATGGCGGTGAAGGGCAATGCGCTTGCTAATGCCATCTTCGACGCAGGAGCCAATGTGGTCGACTTCGAGCACATACCGGCTGTCCCCCAGCCAATAATAAAGCCTTCACAGAATAGCCCTGCAGCCACCATAAGGAATGAATTCGCCTGGGATAAGATCAGTAAGCCGGCTCCTGACAGAAGGTATGAAAGCGGCAATGGCAGCCAGGCTGCTTTCTTGCTTATCGGACCGAATACCAAACCGCAGATGAAGCACACAAAGGTCATTACGTTAAACGCCATGCCGATTTGGATGGGTTCCATGAAGCCCTCGCTCGTGGCAACCATTGCAACATTTGCCGGAGCGGTGTAAAAGGCCATGCCTCCTACGAAAAACATAAGAGCATAAAGCCACACCCCTGCAGGCATCTTCTCCTTCACCTTCACCCTCGGGCCCTCCGGCGTGTCGAATGCTTTTTCCTGACTTGGAGGCTCCGGTAAGAACAGAATGGAGAAGGCCAAGAGTACTGCCCCGGCGAAGTAGGCCAGGAACGTGTAGTTCCAGCTTATCGTACATAACCAGCCGCCCAGTGTCTGAAATATCACACCGCTTGCTCCGATGGCGGCTGTAAGGAAGCCCATCATGGTACGTCTTTCATTGCCTTCAAAGAATGCGCAGATACAGTCGACACCCAGAGGGGAAACGATTCCGATGCCTATGCCCAGTATAGCCCTCATAACCAAAATCCCCACAAAGCTTCCAGTGATGAATGCGGGTCCCACGCCGCCTATTACGAAGCAGAGTGTTCCAAACAACAGTACCGACCTTTTTCTCAGAAATTTTGCAAGGGGCGCATACAATAGCACCGGTGTAAATCCAATAAAAATCGATCCCACAGAGGCGATCATCTGAATCATAGTGGCTGAATACTGCGGCCATGCTTCCTGAATCACCCCGAGTGCCGGGACTACGACAGCGTTTCCACAGTCGGACAGGGCCATCGTTATAATAGCTAACTTTATCAATGTCTTATTCGTGTTCTTGTTGCCAATACCAATTCCCATTTTATTCCTCCTATTAATTTAAAATAACATAGTGCTAAAATCATTGCACCCCAATCTCTCTTAAATCATGAACTCTTTGGGATGTTCCATAATATTGACT
>DATMYB010000312.1:0-6551 GCA_035561215.1 Syntrophomonas sp.
CAATAATTACTGTATAATAATTAATGAAATTTATTACTGGAAGAGGAGAGATGCACATGAAAAGAACCTTGAGCTTATTGCTGGTTCTGTTGCTTTCGGTGGGATTATTGGCCGGTTGCGGGGGAGACACTAAAACAGCGGGCGATAAAACCGATACCAACGCTAATAAAGATACCGTGTACAAGATCGCAACGGACACCACCTTTGCGCCGTTCGAATTTCAGGACAAAGACGGAAAGTATGTAGGCATCGATATCGATCTTCTGGAGGCTATTGCCCAGGATCAAGGTTTCAAGTATGAACTCAATCCCCTGGGCTTTAACGCTGCGGTGGCTGCTTTGGAATCCAATCAGGCCGACGGGGTCATTGCCGGTATGAGTATTACCGCAGAACGCCAGAAAAAATATGATTTTTCCGCGCCTTATTATGATTCCGGAGTGGTTATGGCGGTCAAAGCTGACAATGATAACATCAAATCCTACCAGGATCTGGCCGGAAAGAAAGTAGCCGTTAAAACCGGAACCGAAGGCGCGACCTTTGCCGAGTCTATCAAGGACGCCAACAAATTCGAGCTGGTTTATTTCGATGAATCACCCATGATGTACGAGGATGTAAAAACCGGTAACACGGCGGCATGTTTTGAAGATTATCCGGTTATGGGCTACGGAATCACTCAGGGCAACGGCTTGAAGATGGTAACGGATATGGAAAAGGGATCTTCTTATGGCTTTGCCGTGTTTAAGGGCAAAAATCAGGATCTGTTGAAAATGTTTGACGCCGGTTTGAAGAATATTAAAGATAACGGAAAATATCAGGAAATAATGGATAAATATATTTCTGCTAAGTAACGAGGAGTAATAATGGATTTAGGAAGAGTCTTCGTCGAAGTTAATCCGATGTTGTTTAAAGGTCTCTGGGTTACAGTAGAAGTGACGTTGCTGTCACTTCTACTGGCATTTATACTGGGTTTGTGTTCCTGCTTTATGAGCATATCCGAAAAAAGGCCCTTAAAAGCAATTGCAAAATTTTATATCTGGATCATCCGGGGAACGCCGCTGCTGGTCCAGGTAATGTACGTTTATTTTGCCATACCGCAGTTAATTCAATATATGGGGTTTGATTTGCGGCTTACTTCGTTTTCGGCAGGGGTGATCACGCTGACGCTGAACGCCGGAGCGTATATGTCGGAAATTTTCAGAGGAGCTATCAATGCCGTCAACCCAGGTCAGATGGAAGCGGCCAGAAGCCTGGGACTGTCAAAATGGCAGTCTATGCGCAAGGTCGTACTTCCGCAGGCACTGCGGATCTGTTTGCCCTCCCTGGTCAATCAGTTTATCATCACTTTGAAAGATTCCTCCATTATTTCTACCATCGCCCTGGCTGAAATCGTATATCAGGCGAAAATATATGTGGGACGTTCCATGGAGTCATTTGCTACCTACACCTGGGTGGCTATTTTCTATCTGGTCCTGATCAGCATACTCACTAAGTTGGCCGACATTGTTGAGAGGAAGACGAAGATATGACAGCTCAGATCAAAATCAAAAACCTGCGTAAAGATTTCGGAAAGTTGGAAGTTTTAAAAGGAATCAATCTGGAAATCGACAAAGGGCAGGTTGTCTGCGTTATTGGGGCCAGCGGTTCAGGCAAGTCTACCCTACTGCGGTGTATCAACCGGTTGGAGGAACCCAGCGGCGGAGAAATCACCGTTGACGATATCGTGATTACCGACCCCGGCGTGGACATGAACAAAGTCAGAAGACATATCGGCATGGTATTTCAGCAGTTCAATCTTTTTCCCCATCTCACCGCCAAAGAGAACATAATGATGGCGCCGCTGGAATTGAAGCTGAATACAAAAGCAGAGATCGAACAAAAGGCCATTGAACTGATGGCAAGAGTCGGTTTGTCGGATAAGTTGGATGCCTTGCCCCGACAGCTTTCCGGCGGCCAGCAGCAGCGGGTGGCCATCGCCAGAGCCTTGGCCATGGAGCCTGACATCATGCTTTTTGATGAACCCACCTCCGCCCTGGATCCGGAAATGGTGGGAGAGGTTTTAACCGTTATGAAAGAACTGGCCGCTGTGGGCATGACGATGGTGGTTGTAACCCACGAAATGGGATTTGCCCGGGATGTGGCGGATCGGGTGATATTCATGGATGAGGGCATCATCATGGAAGAAGCGCCTCCGGAAGAGATGTTCACCGCGCCTAAAAATCCCAGGACGATAGAATTTCTGAATAAAGTCTTATCGGTAAAATAAGCAAGAACCGGCTATATAATTACTGCTGATTTTCTCGCCTTTTCAGCAACCGTCGAGAAGTTTCTGACGTTAGCATAATGAATCAAGCCCATACCATCAAAAAATGATACGGGCTTGATGTTCATGTGCCTTTATGATCCGGGTGGCAAATCTATGACCGGTTTTTGTCAGCTTTACAACCGGTTGATATCATCTTGGGAATACATTCTGACATTTTTCTCTTTAAAAAGTGCTGCCACCTTTTCGCTGTCATTTAATCTCAATACGAATAAAGCGTCGCCCTCAACGTTATAGTTGAACGAATAGATATACTCGATGGATACGTCAGCCTCCTCGATAATCGCTAGTATCTGGTCCAATGCACCGGACTGGTTAGGGATGCCGATACAGATCACGTTATTTTTCTTGGCCATAAAACCTGCATCCTTCAGACAACGGAGGGCTTCAGGGATACAAGCTTCTCTGACGATCAGCCGCACAATGCCAAAATTAGTAGTATCTGCTATAGAAAGAGCCATAATATCGATTTTATTTTCAGCCAGCACCTTGGTCATTTCCCGCAAGGTTCCGCGGGCGTTCTCCAAATACACGGAAATTTGTGATATAAACATACCCCATGCCTCCTTCTAAATATTTCTCTTGTCGATGATTCGTTTCGCTTTTCCTTCCGAGCGGGGAATGGATTTGGGCGGCACCAACTGTATTTTGGCGCTGATTCCGACCACCGATTTAATTTTTTCTTTGATGCCGTCTCTTAATTTTTCAACCTCGGCTACGGTATCCGAAAACATTTCTTCGGTAAGTTCCACCTGTACCTCCAATTTATCAGTGGATTTAACCCGGTCTACAATCAGCATATAATGGGGAGCAACCCCGTCTAAGCCGACTAATACCGATTCGATCTGACTGGGGAATACATTGACCCCGCGTATAACCAACATGTCGTCGGTACGCCCGGTGATCCGGTCCATCCGGGCATGGGTGCGTCCGCATTGACAGGGAGCGTCGTTCAGCCTGCAGATATCATGAGTCCTGTATCTAAGCATCGGCATCCCGGTTTTTGAAATCGTCGAAAATACCAGTTCCCCTGATTGTCCGTAAGGAAGTGGTGCTTCGGTTATCGGATCTATTATCTCTACCATAACATGATCTTCATTAACATGCATCCCCGTTTTTTCCAAACATTCAAAGGCGACGCCGGGACCGGCGATTTCGGTTAAACCGTAAATGTCGCAGGCATCCATGCCCAGCAGTTCTTCCAAATGGACTCTCATCTCTTCCGACCAGGGTTCGGCGCCAAAACAGCCGGATTTTAATTTCAATTCCTCCGGGCTGATTCCCATTTCGCGAACCGTCTCTCCCAGTAAAGTAGCATAAGAAGGAGTGCAGCAGAGCATGGTGGCGCCCAGTTCTTTCATCATCAAAATTTGGCGCTGGGTGTTGCCGCTGGACATGGGCACAACCATAGCGCCGACTTTGGACGCTCCCTGATGTGCGCCCAGACCGCCGGTGAATAACCCGTACCCGTAGGCAACCTGGATGATATCGTCTTTTCCGCCCCCGGCCGCGGTAATGGCCCGGGCCACCATCTCGGTCCATATATCAATATCATTTTCAGTATACCCGGCCACAATCGGTTTGCCGGTAGTGCCGGATGATCCATGGATACGGACGATCTGTGATTTCGGGGCAGCCAGTAATCCGAAAGGGAATTGGTCCCGCAGGTCGGTTTTTTCCGTGAAAGGTAAATACCTTAAATCCTCTGCGGTTTTGATGTCCTCCGGTTTAATACCCTTGGCGTCCATGCGGGCACGGTAAAGCGGTACGTTTTCGTATTCGAGCTTTACCGTTTCACGCAGTCGTTTACTTTGCAATTCATGCAGTTCGTCACGGCTCATGCATTCCATTTGCGGGTTGAAAATCTTATGCTCTTTCTGGGATGACTTCATCTCTCGTACCTCCATTAATACATTTTTACGAAAAAAGACAATAGAAAAGCCCGTCCTGAGTTAAAACAAAGGACGGGCTGTATACACTACTTCCCGTGGTACCACCTTAATTTAATGCTTTCTCGCGAAAAGCATCCTTATCGGGTACGGCAAATTGCTTATACCCTATCGCTATAACGGGCGAAACCGTCACTGCCTACTAAAAACTACTTTCAGCGTGCTGCTCTCGGGATGAATTCAGAATGCTGTTCCTTGCTGGCTTGCACCTTCCGCCAACTCTCTGTAAGGCTTCCGCAGACTTACTACTTCCCGGTCACTGCATTTAATGCTTTAAATTTTATGCTAACTCATGAAAAGTTGTCAATTACTTTTTATAACAGTGCGATGTTAAACATAGAAGCGTGCCCTGTATTGATGTCAGGAAATCGGAATGGCGGGAGGTTGCAAATTGATGTGACAGTGGAAGCCCTTATAATAATTCGGGCATAATAAGATACCATAATCCTATTTTACATAATGCTACATAAAAATTTACCTCATTTTTATAAAATGCTAAGGTTCATGTCGGAAAATATATACGGGTACAATAGGCAAAGACTAGTAGCCTGTTGGATCTAAAAGTTTATTTTATCTGCCGAGAAAAATTTTTGCAGGGCAAGGGGTCGTCGCTTGTACTACTGGATGTATTGCGATCGACGACAACACAGCCCTGAGCCTCGCAAGCGAGGATTTAGCCGGCGGGAATGAAAGTTTTAGGTCTAACAGAGTACTAGTCCTATTATACCGCATCATTGAAACAAACCGTGAAAAAAAGCAGCCCCAGTCTATTGGATGTGTGCAGAAGGAGCTGCTAAAGCGCTTTTGTATATTGGGTTGTCATTCAAAAGAAAGTAAAAGCGGCCTGGGGCCGATGACTGGTCCCAGGCCGGAAATAGTGAGATTGCGTGAATTGTCAGTGCGGTAATCGCTTCTTTTACGGAAAATATAATATTATTTGTGGCTGATGGTTACAACGCCACCTCGGTTATTACTATATTCGCCTGGACAGGCGTAGAGGCAATAAATACAGTATCTCCCGTTATATTCACCAATTCCAAAGTTGACGGCGGCGTTGTCACAGTGATTAACGCGTTGCCGGTTACAACTCCGGATACAATAGGCGAGGAGCTTGTGGATATTCCGCTTCCGTCCAGTCTCAGTTCAAAGCTTATAGAGATAGCCGCTCCCGCGCCGTCAGCCGCAAACCACCATGATACATAATAGTTGCCTATCGCTGATATAGTAAATTCGCCGGTGATTGCATTATAAGTTATATTCCCACTTTGATTATTTACAATCGTATCGAAAATGACAGGGTCACCATCATCAATGATGTCTCCTCCGGCATTGGACATTTCAACCTGAATTCCTCTAAGCTGAACATCCGCGCCTGTAGCCCCCGTGGGTCCGGTTGCCCCGACATCGCCGGTAGCGCCTGTAGCCCCCGTGGGTCCGGTTGCTCCGACATCGCCGGTCGCGCCGGTAGCGCCCGTAGGTCCGGTCGGTCCCAGATCGCCGGTCGCGCCTGTAGCGCCTGTGGGTCCGGTTGCTCCGACATCGCCGGTCGCGCCTGTAGCGCCTGTGGGTCCGGTTGCCCCGGCATCGCCGGTTGCGCCGGTAGCGCCCGTGGGTCCGGTTGCCCCGGCATCGCCGGTTGCCCCGGCATCGCCGGTCGCGCCGGTAGCGCCCGTGGGTCCGGTCGGTCCCAGATCGCCGGTCGCGCCTGTAGCGCCCGTGGGTCCGGTTGCTCCGGCATCGCCGGTCGCGCCTGTGGGCCCCGTGGGTCCGGTTGCGCCACAATTGGGATACGATTCTAACGCGCTGCTTAGTTTTGCATTTAAAAACATTTGATTTTGAACGGCGCTTGAAAGTACCTCGCGGACACTATCGTTTACTGCAAGTATATCGGCTACTGTAGCTGGGGGAGAGCTGATTCCTGGAATCGTACCGATTACATATTGAAGCTTTTCTCCTTCCGCGTTGATTATATGGCTTAATCCGAGCTCTTCCATGGCGATGGAGGAAATGATCAAATTAATGGCGTCATCTCTGGAAATTGAAGGAGTAATTGAAGGGAAATTGGGTTGAGACATTCCGGCATACCACCTTTATTTTTAAGTTAACGTTTCAGGTTACCAATACAATATATGCAAAGTCAAAATAATTGGTTAACTGCAATAACATACATAACACTGAGGACGATTCCCTAAAATGATATATTATATTTTCAGGAGTTCTCAAAAACGATCCCCATATGCCGAAATATATATAAGTTGTTTTAAGAAAATCAAATACAAAAC
>DATMYB010000313.1:0-2245 GCA_035561215.1 Syntrophomonas sp.
CCTTAATTAGATATGTAGTTAATCTTAACCTGCATTGTCCGGCCTTGTGGTTAAGCAAAGGGCCTAATTATCAACGTTCATGGAATAATAATCCTGTTATTACATAGTTTCAATACATTTTATGACATTCCTGCCAATAACAAAAATGATCTTTTTTCAAGTAAAGCTTAATTTCGCTCCGCCAATATTAAAGTCTATGAAACAGGACCAGTCCCCTTCAATAGGCGAATGGGCTGCACTTACAGAACACCCGGGCGCCCCGGCACCCTATTCTGTATGATTGTGCCGGGACTGCCCCTACCCCGCTCCAGGAACAGGTTCCGGGCCTTCCATAATACAGTCATGTTCCGTGAATCTAGAAAAAGCGGATTGCCCTCTGGGACCTGGCGCGGATCTGCTGCACATCCACTACGCATATCCGTGCATACCCTCCGGGCACTCCTTGCTAAACCCGTCACATTTGTATATTTAGGATTCCCGGCCCTGCGCCTGCGCCTTCCGCTCGGTGCCCGGGGTATCATGGCGGCTGCGCTTTGCTCCGCTCTCGCCAGCATGCCCTCGGTGATATCCTTGACTATATCAGCTATAACCTTACGGCGAAGTTCAATACTGGCGGCCGAATTATCCTTTTAATCCTGGAGGGATAACACGACCTGGGCGAATAATTTGTTTACAGCAAGGGCTGGGGGGACCTGTTCCGCTTTCGCTGCACACGTCCCCCAACTAGGGGCGGAAGCTGGGTAGATACCGGTCTACATAACTGCTATTGGACAAAACCGCTGTCGCGGTGGTAAAGAAATAGTTTGTGCATCCATTGTTTCACCCAGCGGAGCCTTTAAATAATATTTGCAAATGCCTTAAAATTGCTATGCAGCGCACTGCAAATAAATTTTAAGGAGAATGCAATATGGAAAACCAGGAACAAGTTTTACTACGTTTGAAAGAAGATATCTTGCTCCGGGGACTATCCCAAAGAACACTGGAAAGCTATTCATTACATACCCGAACCTTTTTGAAGTGGTCCTCCCGCCCAGTCGAACAGCTAAATGAGGATGACGTCCGCAAGTTCTTGCTTTATTTGATTAAGGATAAAAAACTCGCTCCAGCAACCGTTAATAATTACAATGCCGCCATAAGGTTCCTTTTTGCCGTAACATTTAATCGGAATCTAAATTATCTTCAAATCCCCCGCCAGAAAAACCGCAAAACCCTGCCGGCAGTTCTAACCAGAGATGAAGTAGCCACAATTATTGAGAGCAGCAAAACCCTGAAACACAAGGCCTTGCTAACTGTGATTTACAGCTCAGGTTTACGTGTAAGCGAAGCAGCCGCCTTAAAAATTCAGCATATTGATTCTAAAAATATGCGTTTGTTTGTAGCAAATGGTAAAGGCTGTAAAGACCGATACACCTTGCTCTCTGAAACATGTCTTGCGGTTTTACGTAAATACTTCAGGTCATACCGCCCCAAACATCCCGAAGGATGGTTTTTCCTTTCGCCAAATATTTCATCTCATATCACTTACAGAGGCATAGAATTCGCTTTTGAAGAAGCTTTAAAAAGAACCAGTATTACAAAACATGTTTCAGTACATACTCTTCGGCATGCTTTCGCAACGCATTTGCTCGAAGACGGCGCCACTCTGCTTCAGATTAAGGAATTACTCGGTCATAGCAGCATCCAGTCAACAACTGTCTATTTACATCTTGCTAATCTAACTTCAGCTATCAAAAGCCCGCTCGATAATTCGCCCGTGTACGGTAGTTTAGAGGTCTCTGCCCATGGCTGAGTTGCAGGACGTTTTCTCCCGGCATGGAAAAACATATCGGCTTAATCACAGGCTTTTAGCAAACCAATTGAAAGTCATGCGTGCTATTGAAATCTGCAGAACTTCAACTTTAGGCAGCCATGTTGATCAATGTGATGAATGCGGCTTTGTTCATATTTCTTACAATTCCTGCCGTAATCGCCATTGCCCCAAATGCCAGGCCTTAACCAAAGAACGCTGGATTGACGCCAGAAAAGCCGACTTACTTAATGTCCAGTATTTTCATGTTGTTTTTACTATTCCGGACATTTTAAATCCGGTGGCCTTACAAAATCAAAGGATTATTTATGATATTTTGTTTAAGTCCGCTGCCGAAACTTTAGCAGAGCTTGCGGCTGATAAAAAGTATTTGGGAGCCCAGATAGGGTTTACTGGAATACTTCATACCTGGGGTCAAAATCTGATGCACCATCCCCA
>DATMYB010000314.1:0-4631 GCA_035561215.1 Syntrophomonas sp.
ATCAGATATAATTTGGTTGAGTCGGAAAATACAGCAGGAGGTTGAAGAATGTTCGAGAAGAAGTATAATCCATATGACAATGCCAGGGCGCAATTTGATCGGGTTGCACAAATCATTGGCCTGGATGAGTCAACTTGCGCATTGCTGCGTCAGCCCATGCGCGAATATCATTTTACCATACCCGTACATATGGATGACGGCAGCACTAAAGTATTTAATGGCTATCGTATCCAGCACAATGATGCCCGGGGGCCGGCTAAAGGCGGAATTCGTTTTCATCCCCAGGAAACCGTAGACACCGTACGTGCCCTGGCTATGTGGATGACCTGGAAATGCTCGGTAGTGGATATACCTCTGGGAGGAGGCAAGGGCGGGGTTATCTGCGATCCCCGCAATATGACAGAAAATGAACAGGAAAGATTATGCCGCGGATGGGTAAGACAATTGGCGAAAGTCGTAGGTCCGGTTATTGATGTACCTGCCCCTGACGTAATGACCAGCGGCAAGCATATGTTATGGATGCTGGATGAATTTGAAGCGATCCACGGAGGACGTTACCCGGGTTTTATTACCGGCAAACCGGTAGGCATGGGCGGTTCCCTGGGAAGGACCGAAGCGACCGGATATGGGGTTATATACACGGTGCGCGAGGCTTTGCAAGGGATGGGCCTAAAACCCGCAGGGACTACCGCCAGCATTCAGGGATTTGGTAATGTGGCCCAATATGCGGCGGTTTTGTTTAATCAACTGGGCGGTAAGGTAATCGCGGTTTCCTGTTGGGATAATAATGATAAGAAAGCTTACACTTATAAAAAAGCCGACGGGCTAAACGTTCAGGATTTGCTGGCCATAGCTGACAGCTTTGGTACCCTGGATAAAGGCAAGGCTATGGATATGAGTTGTGAAATCCTGGATGAGAATGCATGGCTGGAGCAAGATGTGGATATTCTTATTCCGGCGGCCCTGGAAAATCAGATTAATTTGGACAACGTCCATCGTATCAGCAAGCAAGTCAAGATCATAGCCGAGGGTGCCAATGGGCCGATTAATACCGATGCCGATGAAATAATCAGGGATAGCGGCATCTTCTTGATTCCAGATTTTCTGGCCAATGCCGGCGGCGTAACTTGCAGTTACTTTGAGCAGGTTCAATCCAACAACAACTTCTACTGGGAAAAGGATGAAGTCCTGCACAGACTGGATCAAAAAATGACCTCGGCCTTTAAAACCACCAAGGAAATGGCTGATCGGAACAAACTCTATATGCGTGACGCCGCTTATGTTATCGCGATTAACCGGGTCGCTGAGGCGGTAAAAATGAGAGGCTGGGTATAACTCACAGTGAGTCAGGAACGGCCATCAGTAGTCTGTGTTAGCTTATCTGCCGAGAAATCTACAGCGAGGCAGGGCAAGGGATCGTCAAGAGTAATGCTGGCCGTATTGCGGTTGACGACAACGCAGTCTTGCACCTGGCGTAGCAGGATTGGGCGGCTGGCAAGAAAAGTTTTAGGTGATGCAGACTACTAAGCGGTACCAGATAGAAAATGTTGCAAGGCGGTGGGAAATATGAATAACCGTACTACGGATGACGATTACTCTCTGGACAATCTTAAAGAAAGAGCCAAAGAATTAAATTGTTTATATCAAGTGGACGAATTACTCGATAACCATCGTCTGTCACTGGCAGAAATATTTACGATCATGGTCAAAATCATACCTAACGGCTGGCGGTTTCCTGAATATTGCAAAGTATCGATCGTATATGAGAATCGCAGCTACCGGACGGAAGGATTTACCGCGTCAGACATTTCCGAAAGCTGCGATATCAAAGTTAACAATAAAGTAACCGGTAAAATTGAAGTCGTTTATATTCGCAAAGTAGATAAAAGTCCGGAAGGATATTTCCTGGACAAGGAAAGAAAACTGATAAAAACCATTGCCGACCGCATCGGGCAGACCATTTTTCGGCGCTCTACGGAGCAATTACTGCGTCAATGGGACGGTGCGCGCCAGGAGAAGCCGGATAACGATCCCAAACGAGAGTGGGCGGTGATTGTCGACCTGATTGGCAGGGCCGACCAGAATGCTTTTTTGCATATATGCCGAAAAATGGCCAATCATTTGTATTTAAGCGGGGTGAAGGAGGCGGAGGAAGTCCGGTGGGCGCTTAGTTCCGGCTACAAAGGGGATGGTACCGGTGAAGTCAATGCTCCCGGTGAAAAGTTGCCCCTGGGTAATTTACAGCAAATCAGCCGGAAAATATTCGCTATTGCCGAGCGGCATTTAAGCGATGAAGAAATCAGCATGCGCTTAAAGCAATGGATCGAAGAAGAAAAAGCCTTTCCGTTGATCAAAGCGGTGGACCGGATTGACGTCTCGGTACAGCAAATCATCAAAATGCTCAATCGCTATAAAAATGAATACGGCGACAGCGCCAGATCATCCTTTCCTTTGGAAAGATGGCTGATTGTCGCCCTTATTCAGCAATTTCTCTCCGACAATCTTGATTTTATCGAGGTAGCCCGCCGACACCTGGAATTAGTGGATTTTTGCGCCATAGTAAATCACTTGATTTTCCCCCCCGGCAGCCATGGGAAAATCGGGGGCAAAGGTACCGGACTGTTTTTGGCGGAGAGGATAATAAACAAAGCTATGGCTGATATCCCCCTGCTAGCATCGGTGAAAGTTCCGCGCACCTGGTATATAAGCACGGATCAGATAAAAGAAGTGATCAATTACAATAACCTGGAAGAGCTGAATTTTCAAAGGTATAAGGAACTGTATGAAATAAGACTTGATTATCCCAACATCATACAGATTCTAAAAAATGCCGAGTTTCCTCAAGGAGCGGTTAAAAGCCTGGCCATGGCCCTGGATTATCTTGGGGACGTACCGCTGATAGTACGCAGTTCCAGTTTGCTGGAGGATCAAATGGGGGCCGCGTTTTCGGGCAAGTATAAAAGCCTTTTTTTGGCCAACCAGGGCAATAAGCAACAACGCCTGGAAGAGCTTACCGATGCCATCATGGAAGTGTACGCCTCCATCTACAGCCCGGATTCCATCCAATACCGAGCGGAGCGAGGAATGCTGGACTATAACGAAGAAATGGGAATTCTTATCCAAGAGGTGGTAGGCCGACGGGTAGGCCCTTACTATTTGCCTATTTATGCCGGAGTGGCTTTCAGCAACAACGAGTTTCGCTGGTCTCCCCGCATTAACCGAAAGGACGGCCTGATCCGTTTGGTTATGGGGCTGGGAACCCGTGCGGTAGACCGGCTGGGGGATGATTTCCCGGTGTTGATCTCGCCAGGACAGCCTAATCTCAAAGTAAATTCAATGCCCGAAGAGATAAAGCGCTACGCGCCTAAAAAAGCTGACGTGATAAATCTGGAGACCAACCGTTTTGAGACCATAGAAATTTCATCGTTGATGAAGGAGTATGGGGAGCAGATACCACAGCCCCAGCATTATTTCTCCGTATATATGCAGGATTATATTAAACAACCGTCAGCCTTTGCTATCGACTGCCGCAACGATGATTTGGTATTGACCTTTGACGGTCTGGTGGGCAGCTCCGCTTTTGTAAAGTTAGTGCAACAGATTTTAAACCTGCTGGAGGATAAATTGGGCACACCGGTGGATATTGAATTCGCCGGCGACGG
This sequence comes from Syntrophomonas sp., assembly GCA_035561215.1. GTDB lineage: Bacteria > Bacillota > Syntrophomonadia > Syntrophomonadales > Syntrophomonadaceae > Syntrophomonas_B. The sequence continues at coordinate 3,663 of DATMYB010000314.1, forward strand.
TCAACATTTTTATTTGCTGCAATGCCGGCCTCAGAGTTCTGGCACGAATTACGCGGCTGCTCCTATTCCCCAGGACATCCCTTCCAAGGATATGGTCTTCTCCGCCCGCCGCTATTTATCCAATGGGGCGATCAATAATATCTCCCATATCGTCTACGTTGATCCGGAGGAGTATAAGAAGCTTGATCACTTTGATGATTTAATCAGTGTGGGTAAAGCAGTAGGTATGCTGAACCTGCTGCTGCCCAAGCGGCAATTTATTCTGATGGGGCCGGGACGCTGGGGCAGCAGGGGAGACATTACGCTGGGGGTTCCGGTCAGTTATGCCGATATAAGCAACACTTCCGCCCTGATTGAAATTGCCCGCAAGAAAAGCAATTTTACTCCGGAATTATCCTTCGGCACCCACTTCTTTCAGGATCTAGTGGAAGCCGACATACGGTATCTGCCTTTGTACCCCGATGACCGGGATATCATATTCAATGAGCGATTTCTTAAACGTTCTCCCAGTATATTGACGCGGCTCCTGCCCGAATATGCAAGGCTGGAGGACGTGGTGAGAGTAATCGACGTTTCGGCCGGCGCCAACGGCAGGATATTAAGGATATTGATGAACGCGGAATTGGAGCAAGCCCTCGCTTATTTGGCGGAACCTTCTGCCACCATTGCAGTCGGCCAGGAGGATTTGAACGAGATACGGACCGCGTTAGGGGATGAAGCCGAGCGGGTTGAGGACCGATACTGGCGCTGGCGTTATTATATGGCGGAGCGCCTGGCAGAAAAACTCGATTTCGAGGAATTTGGAGTAAAAGGTATTTATTTGTTCGGCAGTACCGGCAATGGCTCCGCCGGGCCCGGCAGCGATATTGATCTGTTGATTCATTTTCAGGGCAGCTTGCGGCAGCGGGAAGAGTTAAAGTTCTGGCTTGAGGGCTGGAGCATGAGCCTGGCGGAAATGAATTATTTGAA
>DATMYB010000315.1:0-4006 GCA_035561215.1 Syntrophomonas sp.
GGATACCGCCCCCAGTTCTACTTCCGCACGACAGACGTAACCGGAATAATCAATCTGCCGGAAGGAGTAGAGATGGTAATGCCAGGAGACAACATAGACATGACCATCGATCTGATCACACCGATAGCGATAGAAGAAGGATTGAGATTCGCCATCCGAGAAGGCGGTCGCACGGTAGGATCCGGCGTCGTTATCAGCATCGAGCAATAAACGTAAAAGCTGCTCTATTGACATTGTCTGCGGGCATATGCTAGAGTATTGTAGTATTTTTCTACACAGGATGGAGGTGCCAGGGTGAGGGTAGGCGTTACATTGGCTTGCACTGACTGTAAACAGCGCAATTATCAAACAACCAAAGATAAGAAAAAGAACACCGAGAAGATGGAAGTAAGGAAATATTGTAAATTCTGCAACGCCCATACGATTCATAAAGAGATTAAGTAAAGCTGGGGATGTGAAAAAAAGTGGCCAAAAATAATACCCCCGCAAAGCAAGAAAGCGGTATTCAAAAATGGTGGGGAAATATTCGCGAATATTTTACCAACATTTATAGTGAGCTTAAGAAAGTGTACTGGCCCAATCGGAGGCAATTAATCGGCTATACCGGCGTCGTACTCATCACGGTTGCTATCGTAGCGCTGGTTCTTTGGGGCTTCGATGCCGGTCTGTCTGCCTTGCTGTCATTATTCGTGGACGCCTTTGCATAAAAGAGGAGGTGGTTGTTAGTGACCGCCAAAAAAACAAGCAAAAAGGAGCAAACTGTCATGCCTGTCGAAGTACCAAACCCGGTTGCGGATTGGCTTACTGAAAAAAGAGGCGAATGGTATGTGGTACATACTTATTCCGGTTATGAAAACAAAATTAAAGTTGATTTAGCCAAACGGGTTGAGTCCATGAACATGCAGGACAAAATCTTCCATGTGATAATCCCTGAGGAACAGGAAGTCGAGTTCAAAGGCGGCAAAAAGAAAATAACCACCAAACGGGTATTTCCCGGATACGTAATCGTCAACATGATAATGGATGACGAATCTTGGTATGTCGTGCACCATACACCCGGTGTCACCGGTTTTGTGGGCAGCGGCACCAAACCGATTCCGCTGCAGGAAGAGGAAATCACTAAAATCCTGCGCAGAATGGGCTTGGTCGAACAAAAACCCAAGATCATCGATATCGAAGTAGGCGAAAATATTCGGGTTAAAAACGGGCCTTTTGAGAACTTTGAAGGGACCGTTAAGGAACTATTGCCGGATCGCGGCAAGGTAAGAGTCAGTATTTCCATGTTTGGCAGGGAAACCCCTGTGGAACTGGATTACGAACAAATTGACAAGTTGTAAGGAGGTGTAATCGTGGCCAAAAAGGTTATGGGCAAAATCTCTCTGCAAATCAAGGCAGGCAAAGCAACACCAGCACCCCCGGTAGGACCGGCACTCGGTCAATATGGTGTTAACATTATGGGCTTTTGTAAGGAATACAATGCAAAAACTGCCAACCAGACGGGATTTATCGTACCGGTTGAAATAACCGTGTTTGAGGACAGGTCCTTTACTTTCATTTTAAAATCACCGCCGGCATCAGATTTGCTAAAAAAAGCTGCCAATATAGAAAAAGGTTCCGGAGAACCCAACAAGAAAAAAGTTGGTACTGTAAATCGTGCCAAATTGGTAGAAATCGCTGAAATGAAAAAAGAAGATCTGAATGCAGCCGATGTAGACGCTGCCATCAGAATGATCGAAGGAACCGCACGCAGTATGGGTCTGACAGTCGTAGACTAATAGAATAATGCGGTCTAATAATGTGGGAGGAGTAATTCCGCCAAACCACAAGGAGGTAGAATTTAATGAAAAGAAGCAAAGCTTATACCGATGCTATTAAAAAAATAGAAAAAACCAAATTGTATGACCCCCAGGAAGCGCTCAACCTGGTCAAATCAGTGGCGACAGCCAAATTTGACGAGACCATCGAAGTGCATATTAAGCTGGGCGTTGATCCCCGTCATGCTGATCAGCAGGTCAGAGGCACCGTCTCTCTTCCTCATGGAACCGGCAAAACCCGCAAAGTTCTGGTATTTGCCAAAGGGGAAAAGGCCAAGGAAGCGGAACAGGCCGGCGCAGATTATGTTGGCGCTGAAGAATTGGCCGAGAAGATTCAGGGCGGCTGGTTCGATTTTGATATTGCGGTAGCTACCCCGGACATGATGGCCGTAGTGGGCAAATTGGGAAAAATACTCGGCCCCAGAGGCTTGATGCCCAACCCGAAATCAGGCACGGTAACTTTTGATATCGAGCGTACGATAAACGAATTAAAAGCCGGTCGTATCGAGTACAGAGTTGACAAAACTTCTATTGTGCACGCTCCTATCGGCAGAGTATCCTTCGAAGTGGAAAAACTTCAGGAAAACCTCAACGTTTTTGCCGAAGCCCTGATTAAAGCCAAACCGGCTGCAGCCAAAGGACAGTACATGCGTTCAGTAAGTATTTGTTCCACCATGGGACCGGGCGTAAAGATCAATCCGCTTGTAATTATGGCTGCAAACAAGTAGAATAGTTTAAACGAAAAATTGAAAATTAGTAACTGCAGACAGCTGGTGGCGCGAGCCTTAAAAAATGCGAATTTGCCTGCCGAGGTTTATGAATATATTAGTTCTGGCCAAAGAACTTATTTAGCCTCTGCAAATCTGTTTGCAGAGGCTTTTCAATTTCTACATCATTCCAGTCAGATAATAAATCGTTATTTTTTATTTAAGGGGGTGAAAAATGAATGCCCAAAATTGAGGAAAAGCAACTGGTCGTAAATGAAATTAAACAGCGTCTGGATAAAGCTACCCTGGTGGTCTTTACAGATTATCGCGGTTTGAACGTGGACGAAATGACTGAACTGAGAGACAAACTGCGTATCCCCGGAGTCGAAGTAAAAGTGCTAAAAAATACCATGTTGCGTTTTGCCCTGACAGAGTCCGGCAATCATGATATGGCTGACCTGATTAATGGACCGAATGCCGTTATCTTCAGTGAAGATGATCCAGTTGCCCCGGCTAAAATTTTGTCCGATTTTGCCAAGGTCCATAAGAACCTGGAAATTAAATCGGGTTTACTGGAAGGACAAGTTATAGCGCCAGGGAAAATCAAGAATCTGGCCGACCTGCCTTCACGTGAAGTTCTTGTGGCAACCGTACTCGGAACCATGCAGGCCCCGATTACGTCTTTTGTACGCGTGTTAAACGCCAATATTACTGGTTTGGCACAAGTTTTAGAGCAGATACGCGAGCAGAAAGCAAGTTAAACGCGGGAAGCGGTACTTATCCCAGGAGCCCCCGCATAAGCAAAGTAAAATCTAATTTGATTAAGCATTAAGGAGGATATTGAAAACATGAGTAAAGTTCAAGAAGTTATTGATATCGTAAAAGGTCTGACAGTTTTAGAGTTATCCGAACTGGTTAAAGCTTTGGAAGAAGAATTTGGCGTCAGCGCAGCCGCTCCCGTGGCCGTAGCAGCTGCTCCCGCAGCCGCAGCCGCCGGTGCTGCTGAAGAAGAACAAACCGAATTTGATGTTATCCTGGCATCAGTTGGCGACAAGAAAATCAATGTTATCAAAGTCGTGAGAGAAATCACCGGTCTTGGTCTTAAGGAAGCCAAAGATCTGGTTGATGCCGCTCCCAAACCGATTAAAGAAAAAATCAATAAAGAAGAAGCCAATGAGATCAAAGCCAAACTGGAAGAAGCCGGCGCTGGCGTAGAAATCAAATAAACCACTTTCATGATAGATTCGATGTTAATGGTTTAAACAAAAGCGATTCTCTTTCAATAGAGCAATACAGTAATATAATCCCCTGCCGTATTTGATGGCAGGGGATTTTTAAATGCGCCCGTTATGGTCCAATCTAATTCATATTCCCGCCTTCGTCATTTTTGATGTGTAGAAATTACTGACACATGTATGAATAATGCTACATATACTCCGCAATGGGGTTCAATTCAGAGTCATACGCATAAATAATGCAACATAC
>DATMYB010000316.1:0-5199 GCA_035561215.1 Syntrophomonas sp.
GTAGATTGGATTAGCGCTGTCGGCGCAGTTATCGACGTGCACGTACCACGGCGTATATACAGATTCGCCGTACACGGTGATTTTGAAAAACGCTTTTCCACATTCAACCCAGTTCACGCCAAAATGAGTCCCCTCCGCCTCGAGCGCAAAGTCGGGGATCAGCCCGCCATGCACCATCAGATATTCGGCGCCGAACTCCTTGCTGCAATATTCCATTCCGCTATATTCGCTCACAGGTTCCTGGCCGATTTCCCCGGGACAAGCAGTAACGTAAATATCTCCCTTGAGAGGAACGCCCGCCTTTTTAATAGCCTTGGCAGCCATCAAGGTACATACCATCGGCCCTTTGTCGTTATTCACTCCCATTCCGACAAAACGCCCAGCCTCAATCCAGGCTTCGTGCCACCATGGATTATTCCAGTTCTCTTTTGATATCCACCAGGTATCCTCGGGGTAAGCGCCCTCACCGTACACCTTATCTCTGGGGCCGGTCGTGTCAAGATGACTGGAGAACATAAAATTATACCCGCTTCCATCGCCTCTGAGCGTACCGATGACATTGAAGCGTTCCTGCGTTAAGCCCACTTTTCGGGGGTTAAATCCTTCCGCTTCCAACCAATTGTAAACAAATTCACCGGCTTTATATTCCAGCTTCATGGGGCTTGGTATCCCGCACAATTCAAGCATGACCTGCTTGATTTCTTCCGCGTTAATACACTCAAAAACTTTTTTCTTCCATTGTTCAAGCGTATATTCTTTCATACTTCTTCTCTCCGTTTATCTTTGCCTAAGATTAATATTCTCCAACTCATCCAGCCGAGCGATAAAATCCGGAGCAATATAGATGGTCGTATGGTTGGAAATTATGATTGCGGGGCCGTCAACGCCAAAGCCTGAAGGCAGTTGATCAAACTTATAGAATGGAACATCTGTCCAGCCGCCGCTTTCATGCAGGTAAACCCTGCTCATTTCAAATGCTGCTTCTTTTGGTCTTTCACCCGAACGCATTACAATTCCAGGGAGATTAAGGTCTCCCATAGCCTTAACGCGAAGCCCGACCAACAACATGCCCGCCTGCCTGAACGACGTCCCTTTGCCATAGAACTGCTCATATTTAGCCTCAAAAAGATCGAGAACCCGCTCCATATCTTCAGCAGTTTTAATAGCGAACGGCGCCATAACCGGGAGCTCCTGTTTTTGACCGTTATACTTGATCATAAGCTCAACGACTGTGGATAACCTGTAATTAAGATTGCAGCCCTCTTCAATTTCCTTTACTGCCCTCGCTTTGAGTCTTTCAACCTTCTCATAAATAAGCTCCGGATCGGCAGGAAGGGCAAGATGCAGGGACTCTTCAGCCAAGGCATTAATGTCGGACTGCACGATGCCATAGGCCGAGAATACTGAACTGGTCTTGGGGATCACGACATTTTTTATACCGGTTCCCCTTGTATATCCGCAGACCTGCAGCGGTCCGGCGCCGCCGAAAGAATAAAGCGCAAATGTCCTTGGATCATATCCGCGCTGCACAGTCATTTTTCTTACGAGATCAGCCATATGCGCATCGGCAATTTCCACGATGCCCAGGGCTGTTTCCTCGATGGATTTTCCAATAGTATCAGCAATAGTCTTTATTGCCCGTCTAGCCCCTTCAAAGTCCAAATTCTGTTTGCCGCCCAGAAAATATTTGGGGTTCATCCTCCCCAGCACAAGGTTTGCATCGGTTAACGTCGGCAGGGCGCCGCCTTTTCCGTAACACACTGGTCCCGGCAGTGCACCGACGCTTTGCGGCCCAACTTTCAATAAGCCTGTCCTTTCCTGTACCCAAGCGACGCTGCCGCCGCCGGCGCCTATTGATACAATGTCAATCATGGGATAGTTGATATTGTATTGGTCAAACACCGGCTCTTTTGCCAGTACCATTTCGCCGTCAGCAATCAGCCCGACGTCAAAACTTGTACCTCCGACATCCGTGGTAACGACATTCTTATGTCCGAGCAGTTTGCTTAGCGCCAAGGCGCCATTGACGCCTCCGGCCGGGCCGGACATCAAAAGCGAAACGGAAGTCTCCTTTACCTGCCGAATGGTTGCGATTCCGCCCGAAGACTTCATAATAAGAGGTTCACCGTCAAAATTTGACTTTTTAAGCCCGTCGGCAAGATCACTTAAATATCCTCCGATTTTTTTAGATAAAAAGGCGTTGATCGTGGTCGTAGCCGTTCTCTCATATTCTCCGACAACAGGCGAAAGAACGGATGACAGCGTGAGAAACCAATCCGGATTCCTGCTTTTTAAGTATTTATAAACGGCCTGTTCATGGGAATCGTTCCTCAAAGACCATAAGAGGCTGACGGCAACAGCTTCGTAACCGCCCTCAATTAACTTGTCTGCGATCGCCTTGAGCTCCTCCAAAGACAACCTGACAATTTCTTCTCCCTTATAATCGATTCTTTCGGTAATACCGAAAATATCTTTTTTCTTAACGATCGGAACGGCTTTTTCCCAAGCGCTCAGATCCTGGATCTCATCGCTGGTTTTACCGGCGACCTTCTGGAAAATCCGCCCGATGATCAGGGCGTCCTCGTGTCCTTTCGTTGTTATAACAGCGGTTTTGCATCCGTTCCTGGTAATCAGGGCATTGGTTGCAACCGTGGTCCCGTGAGAAAAGATCCGGGTATTTGAGAATAATTCCGCCGCACCGATACCCATTGTCTCCGCGGCGTCACGTACGGCATTGATTATTCCTCTTTCGAAATCCGGCGGCGTTGAAAGTGATTTCCCCGTCCATATTGCCCCGTTTTCACTTATTACAACGCAGTCGCTGAACGTTCCGCCGGAGTCAACTGCAATATAATATTTCATAGTTATCTGCTCCTTTAGTCCATTTCAATTGTATCAGCCGGCAATGGCTCCCAACCCCTCGCAAGAATTTCATTGTTCAATTCCCTTCCGCAGGCGGGGCAGTACCATCTGCGAATGAAAAATTGCCCCTGCGCGGCATCATATGTATCAACATATTTTCCCGCCGATTTGAGCGGCTGGTCGGCATAGGCCATGTTATCCAGATAGTTTTCCTTGGCAAAGCCAAGATTTTTCCCGCATCTGCAGAATATATGCGTTTTATTGTCGGCAGCCTTACCGCACATCAGATTAATATGCAAGTCAAATTTCTTTTCTATCATTGCCACGTCGGTATTTGCTTTTTTGGGCTTTACGGAAAGCGCAAGGCGCTCCGCGTACATTTTTCGGCGCAACTCATCTGAAGCAGCTACGTCGACTTTACCGTTCTGGCCAATAATGCAACCGTAAATATCTTTGACGGCCGGTACTGTTACCTGGCTATCGTCATAATCCGCCTGAATCAGTTCGTAGCTCCTGCCGAGAGGATCGCCATATCCGCCCCCTCCGTTAGACAACACCCGATAAACATCGCCTCTGCTGAGCGTAGATTCTTCAACTCCGCTGTAAATCTCTTCAGTCCCGTCAACTTCTTCATAGGAGCCGGGCAGGATACCGTCGGCAAACATTTTTTCAATGGAACTGCCGCGTTTGAGCATGAACAGATTTGTGGAAGCAGGCTGGCCGCCGGAAAGACCCATTGTAGCCGGCGCCTTAGAACCGATGGAATGCATTATCACGTCATCAATCTTCTCTTTGTCGTGGACGACATACATACGGTCCAAACCGTTGCCGCCACGGTAGACGCCTGCACCACCGGAATCGGGAAGCTCTCGCCTGTAGATATATAATAAAGGATACTGCTGCTCATACTCTTCCACATTAGAAATGCTGATCCGAGGCGCAGAATTCATTCCCCCGGTATTAACACCGTCCTTGTACAATCTTGCTCCGCCGCCGCCGGACATGCCGTCCAAAATATCGGCGTTGAATTCTATGCCATACTGGTTCCAGCCATGGAGCTCCTCCTGCGCCTTGCTGCCCGGCCAGGCTCCGGTCGCTTTATTAGCAATTTCAGGGCAGCACATGATCATTTTAGACATTGCAATCTGGATAATGCTTCCGGTCAGCAGCCCAAAGGAAGTTGTCGATTTTGAAACACCCGCGGGAAATTCAGGATTTGCCAGTGTTCCGGGAGGCGCTTTCAGATCGAACACCCTTTCAATGCCGCCGATGGTCCAGGGGATATCCCAACATAAGGTTGTGGCAACTGTCGTTGCCTGCCAGGCGATATTCGCTTTATATGTCATATTGACTGTTGCCGGCGCCTGTTTATCCGTTCCTGTAAAATCTATCGTCAGATGATCCCCTTTTTTCACGCAGGCGGTCACCACCGGATATACGTTGTCTTCCCATTCCAAAAACCCTCGCGCACTCCATCTGCCGTCGGGAATTTTTTTCAGTTCTTCCCTCAGCAGGTATTCTGCGTCGTTTAACATATCGTCAAAGAATCCCTGCAACCCTTGGCTGCCCAACTGTTCATAGATACTGTCAAGATTAGAGGCCATAGTATTGCATGCCGCTATTTTCGCCCGAAGGTCCAGCGCGACCATATCCGGCACCCGGCTCTTTCTTATGTAATTACGCTCCACGTCTTTCAGCAGTACGCCGTTTGCCATAATCTTCATAGGAGGCATCAACGGCGCTTCTCCGTATATGTTTCTGGCCCCAAGCTGCACCTGCCCAGGCGTCGGGCCGCCGACATCGGTCTGATGCACGTCCGCTCCCGTCCAGGCGATCAGTTCGCCGTTTCTGAAATACGGCATTACGACACCCACGTCATTCTGATGCATTACTCCAACATATGGGTCATTGCATATAAAGGCATCTCCTTCATAAATTCCCGGATTTTCCTGATAATTTTCCAGAATATCTTTGATAATGAAAGACAGAGCCGTTGCTTTGCAGATTGTGTACTGCCCTACCGCCACGTTCTGGCCGTTTTTATCGAAAATTCCCACATTCAGATCGCCGATTTCCGAAGCAACCGGTGAACCGGAAACATTTTTCAGATTCTGGGCAGCTTCCTCCACTGCCAGCTGCAACCTGTGGCGCAGGATTTCAAAGGTGATCGGATCCACCTTCCGGATGATGTTACCCCTCATAAATCTCCACTGTCCTTTTCTTGTAATCTGTTAAGCAAATATCAATTGCTGTTTTTTATCAACTCTATAGTCTTATCCGCATCCATAAGATCCGCAAAATAATAGCCAATTACATACAACGAATTTTCATGCAGTT
>DATMYB010000317.1:0-2434 GCA_035561215.1 Syntrophomonas sp.
AGCTTGTCCATTTAGGAGGCCATTGAAATGACAGAAGAAACAAATATAAAACACCGAATCGTGTTTTTTATAAAGAGGCTGGCTGCCGGATTGGCGGTTGCGTGGCTGACCCTTCCAATGGTGATTGATCAGGTAAAGCCAGGTCTTGATCCGTCGTGGAGGTATATAATAAACCTTGCCGGAATAAAAGGGTTGAAATTTGGCTCAGATATCGTCTTTACGTACGGACCTTTGGGATTCCTGTGCACTCCGGAGAACATAGGCCATAACATTGCCATTGCGGCTGTGATCTACCTATGCACTTCACTGCTCCTTCTGTTTATGCTGGTCAGGGCGTTAAGTCGCTTTAAAGGTAAAGGGTGGATCGCATTCCTGCTCTCTCTTACATTGCTTTGGATTTCTTCTTCCGGTTATGATCTACCGACTGAATACTATTTCTATTTTCTGGCCCTGCTTTCAGGAAGTCTCGCCTGGTGGGATAAAAAAGACTCCCTTTTGCATTTTGCTATACTTTGCGCGATAACAATATCCCTATGTTTTATTAAGTTCAGCGGGGTCCCCTTTTCTCTGTCTATCATCGTTTTATTTGTAGTGTTTAAATGGTTTGAGGACCGTAAGACCTGGCAAAAATATCTCTTGCTTTCTGTTTCAGTTCCTTTTTTATTCACAGCCGCCTATCTGATCTATAATCCGTCGTGGGAAGGACTCGCCACCTATGTGGTGTCTGCTTTTCAGGTATCGTCGGGTTATAGTGCGGCTATGAGTCTTGAGCCCAGTTCCTATTTGTATTTGGCGTTGGCGCTTGTAACGGCTTTGATCTTTTGTATCATCGCGGCAATGGTTTTTGCAAAAAGCAGGGAAAACGGATGCTATCTCCTTCTGTTTAGCGGCGCGATGTTTTTGATCTATAAGAATGGTTTTGTCCGAGCGGATATCGGACATTTCTGGATCTGTTTCAAAGGATTTCTCATGATCTTCAGCGTAATTGCCTTGTTTGTGGATTACAGAAAGCTGCAATCTGCGGATATTAGGAAAGGGGTGTCCCTTCATTTTCTTGAACTGCTCTGCTTTCTCTCAATTATCATACCCGTTTGCTCTCTTCTGACGAATGGACTTTTGCCGTCAGACCTATATCGCAGCAGAATTTCCTATTTTTCCGGCATAAATACCGTTCTTGAAAAGCCTTATTCGGATGCCGTGAAGAACGATGCGCTACCTTCAAAGATGCTGCAAATCATAGGGAAAGATACTGTGGCTGTATATCCGTTGGAACAGGTAATCGGTTGCGCAAATGACCTCAATATGATCTATATGCCAGTCTTCCAGGCGTATAGCGCGTACACGCCGTATTTGGACCGGTTGAATGGAGATTTTTTCTCGGATGAAAAAAAGGCACCGGAGTATATTGTTTTCTCAGATATTGCCATTGATGGACGTTTCCCTCTTATGGAGTGTCCGGCTACCTGGACAGCCATATCCGATCATTACAGTGCTGTCTACAGTCAGAATAGTTACCTTCTTCTTAAGCGGAAGGAAACAGCCTCTATACCCCATTATACCAAAATTTCCAGTGCGACTTTTTGGAATGATGACAAGGTTGAGATTCCGAAATCTGAAAATCCGGTCCGTCTGACCGTCTCAGCAAAGACGAACCTGCTCGGCCAAATAGCAAACCTTTTTTATCACCTTCCGGCCATTTATCTTAATCTTGTTTATGAGAATGGAACCGTTATTACCGGGCGAACCATAGTGGACAATCTTGAAAACGGCTTTGTCATCAACTATTTCCCCAACGGCCAAGCCTCTATGGTCGAGTACCTGACCTTCGGTCAGACCGGATCCAAGGTTAAGGGCTTCTATTTTTCCGGGAAAGCCTGGAAAGCATTTTATCAAAACAATATCACGGTAACATTTGAAGACGGCGACAAACAGGAACGCCGCTTGACAGAAGACATATACGGTTTGCTTTCAAAACGTATCGACGCAGATCCTCTGAAAGGCTTGAAAAAGATTTCTGATACTGCTTCCTATTGCATTGACTACATAAACGGAATCCCTAACAACGGAACGGCTGTTTTGGCGAAAGATTCCAAATTACTCAGTATATCCGGCTGGGCCGTGGATGCCGCCGGCAAGTCGTCTCCCGGCGCAGTTTATCTGAAAATCGGCGATGGCTTCTACTTGTTGCCTTCCTCCTCACGGCCGGACGTAGGCGCCTATTTGGGAAACAGTGCTTACGATCATTGCGGCTTCGACGCAATGATGAGGTTAGATGACATAGATACGGGTTCCCACGGCGTATCATTGATTGTTGTTTCGGGTGACGGAAGCTATTATTACGAGATCGCTAATACATTTGAAGTGGTGGTGAAATAAACGAAATGCCCAGTAGATTTATTGTGCATAAATAAGATTTAACGGTGCAGGTTTCTGT
>DATMYB010000318.1:0-7020 GCA_035561215.1 Syntrophomonas sp.
ATTTGTTTATGCGCGGCGATGAAGGCGGGAGGTTTTACAATAACATGGTTGCACCGGCTTCTTTATCGGAAATTTCAAGGGCATGGCAAACTTTTGTGGATGCAGGCAGCCCAGGAGAACATACGGTTTCGCCAAATATTCTGCATTCATGGAAACGATGCGTCGGGGCAGGGGTCGATCCTTATGACGGCACCAGTCATGACATATTAACCGCGGCTGAGTTGGACGAACTGCTCGACCGGCACCGTGATATTATTGATGTTGCCAGGCCGTTTATGAGAAATTTATATGAATTCGTCGAGGGTTCAGGTTTTATCGTAATTCTAACCAACGAGCACGGCTATATCATGGATGCCCTGGGAGACAAAACGATCCTGGAGAAGGCGCAAGGTTTGACTTTTGATATCGGCTCTAATTGGAGCGAGGAACAGGTTGGTACCAATGCCATCGGAACCGCTCTGGTGGAGAAAAAACCGCTGCAGATTTCGGGAGCAGAACATTTTTGCCGGAAACATCATGCCTGGACTTGCTCCGCCTCGCCCATTTATAACCGGCAGGGACGACTGATCGCTGTTTTGGATATGTCAGGTCCCTCCGATTACACCCATCGCCATACCCTGGGCATGGTAGTAGCGGCTGCCCAGGCCATTGCCGAGCAAATCTATATTCAAAAGAAGAACCGGGGGCTAACTCTGGCAATTGAATACCTGTCCGAAATATTCCGCACCATATCCGATGGAGTGATGGTGATCGACAAGCGCAATTTTTTAACGCAGATCAATCCCATCGCAGAGCAGATCATCGGTAAGCCGGCCGGCGAGCTGATCGGCAGACCGATTATTGATATTATGGGAGGCAAACTGCCCTTTGATACGAAAGCCACCGATGATTTTCTTGCTTACACAGATAAGGAAATTCTGGTGGATACAGTCGGCGGCCGCATCCATTGCTTATCTTCCGGTGTGCCGCTGGTAAACGATGACGGAGTTAAAAACGGCGGCGTAATTGTAGTACGCCGTATGGAAGAGATTCAAAAACTGGTCAACCGTTTCAGCGGCGCTCAGGCCCAGTTTCATTTCAATGATATTATCGGTAACAGCCCGGAGATAGCCGAAGTGATCAAGGTAGCTTCGCTGGCCTCTTCCGGCAGTTCCAACATTTTGTTGGAGGGAGAAAGCGGCACCGGAAAAGAAGTCTTGGCCCAGGCCATACACAATCGCAGCAGCCGCCGCAAAGGGCCCTTTGTCGCAGTCAACTGCGGCGCCATTCCCCGGGATCTTATCGGCAGTGAACTGTTTGGTTACGCTGAGGGAGCTTTCACCGGGGCCAAACGCGGCGGCCGGCCGGGTAAGTTCGAATTGGCGGCCGGAGGGACCTTGTTTTTGGATGAAATCGGAGACATGCCCCTGGAACAGCAGGTGGCTCTTTTACGAGTATTGCAGGACAGAAAAATAACCCGTATCGGTGATGATAAGATCATTCCGTTGGATTTCCGGCTTATCTGCGCAACCAATAGGGACTTGCTCCGTGAAGTGGAGAAGGGCAGTTTTCGTCAAGATCTTTATTATCGCATCAACGTAGTCACCATAAGTATGCCGCCCTTACGCAAACATCTGGAAGATATCCCTGCGCTGGTGGAGCATTTTATCAAAACGTTAGGCCGGAGAATGGGCAACCGGGATATTGTTATCGAGCAGGAAGTTATTGAACAAATGCAAACCTATCACTGGCCGGGCAATGTACGGGAACTGCAGAACGTAGTAGAGCGATTGATCAATATTGCCCCGGACGGGCATGTGACTGTACAACATTTGCCTTCCGTCATCAGGCAGGCGCCGGAGGATTGCATCGAAATCAGGGATAATGGCAATCATAGAACCTTCAACCACACCCATGCCGGAGTCCGACGAAAAAAAATGGATGCGAAAACGGAGTACCAGGAACTGCTCCGGCAGTTGGATAAACACGGCGGCAACATTACCGAGGTAGCACGGGAAATGGGAATATCCCGCAACACGGTCTACCGCAAAATGCGCTTATATAAAATTGAGTACTGAAACTATGATATTTAACGCGTGGATTGAAACATCTCAATTCCTCCTTCTACCCCGACTCCCCTTTGGTCGTACTCAGCAGAGCGCGTGGATTAGAACTACAAACCACTGAATTTACAGCATATTGCTTGTCTCGTCGCGTTCCTTGCTTATGGCAATCATGTCATCATGATTTATAAAATATAAACTCAAATAGTCATTAATCCGTCAACAAGCCAACCAAAGACATTCCTTTGGTTGGCTTGTTGACTTTTAAAAAGCTAAATGCTAAAATCAAACTACCTACCGTTAGGTAGGAAAACTAATATGTGCTAGGAACTAAAACTAATATGAGTATTTCAACCAAGGAAAAAATTAAAAGTGTAGCGCTTAGCCTTTTTGCCCAAAAAGGTTATGAAGGTACAACTATGAACGAAATTGCAAATTTAGTCGGCATAAAGAAGGCTTCTCTCTATGCGCATTTTACAGGAAAGGAGGATTTGTTTTTTTCGGTTTACGAAGACCTTGCACAGGAGTATTTTAACCTAATGAATCGGATAATGCATGATGCTGATGGTATGGGTGTTCAGGATAAGCTATATTATATGTTCGAAGAATATATAAGGTACTATATTGATAACCCCAAAATTCAGGCCTTTTGGAACCAGATTACCCTCTTTTCACCCCCTGATATATATAATCAAGTTTGTATCCATGCCAGTAATTACGAACTTACTGTGCGGCAATGGATAGAAGATACTCTATTGGAAGGAATAAACCAGGGATTGATAGTAAATAGCGATGTTAAAACAATGGCTATTGCATACCGGTCACTCAGGGAAGGTTTTTTAAACGGAATGATGATGGATCCGGAATTAAATAATGCTGGAACCATCAAATCATTATGGGAGTATTTTTGGTTTGGAATTAAAGGGAGGGAATGAAAAATTGAAGCAAACTAAATATTTCGAGGTGATTGAATGCAGCGGTTCTCCGTACGAAATTGGACAACAGATAGGCGCCGCATGCAGGGAGAATATTCAAAAGGCTTTAGAGATATCTGTGGGAGGAATAGCTTACGTAAATGCTGCCAACAAAGAAAGCGTTATTATGAATGCTATGAAATATTTTTCTCTGGCAGAAAATTTTGATCCTGACCTTATTGATATGCTGCGGGGGCAGGCAAGTGGCGCTGGGATTAGCTTTGAAGAGGCCTTTGCCCTAAAATGCGGGTTTGATTTAGGAGCTTACTACAATAATCTATTCGGTTTATGTACTTCTTTCGCTGTTACCGGCCCAGCGACTAAAAATAGAAAAACACTGCTGGGTCAAAATATAGATTGGTTTCCCGGTTGCCCTATGAATCTTGTAAAAATAGTTCATCCCGATGGGCTGGAACAGCTTTCATTAGTATTATGGGGAGTTGTAGAGTATACCCTTAATTCAACCGGCTTCGGGATGTGTGCCAATGGTACCTGGGCGGTAACAGATAATTATAAATTAAAAATGCCCATAGGTTGTTACTTGCCCAAGGCCATGAAGCAGCAGACCTTGCAGGCTGCTTTGGGAATGCTTCGCACAAATGCCAATGGTCTTGGATATTATCACTTGGCTTCTGCAGAAGAAATGGTTGGCATTGAAAGCATTCAGGATGATTTTGAAATCATTCTTCCTCAAAATGGTATTTTAACACATTCCAATCATTACCTTACTGACAGATTCAAAAAGCACGATACGGTCGATATACTAACTCCGGACAGTCCTTATCGTATTGAAAGAATCACCAAACTGATAAATGATCAATATGGAATGATAACGCCGGAAATAATGATGGAAATACTGGCTGATCATGACCATTATCCATATTCCATATGCAGACACGTAGATGAAACAAAACCACCGGAATTTGCTTCAGAAACATTAGGGGCATTTATTATGATCCCGGAAGAACATGCAATGCTTATAGCCTACGGCAACCCGTGTCATTATGAGTTCGTAGAATATAAGCTATAACAAATCACAAGCCACAATCACAGGCTAACAAAAGGAACATCTCTCTGTTGGCCGGGCCGATTACCAGCAGTATGGTCACGCTCCGCACGAGCACGTTGATTGCAACCAATTAAACCGGCAAAATTATTGTGATTTTCGTGCCTTGGTGCAGAACGCTTTCCGCCTTGATTTCGCCTTTGTGCTGTTCGATAATCCACTTGCCGATAGAGAGGCCCAGACCGGCTCCGCTGCCATTGCGGTTCCTTGCTTTGTCCGATTTGTAAAAACGGTTAAAAATGTAAGGCAGATCTTCGGGGGCGATGCCGATACCGCTGTCTTCCACTGTGATTACGACCCTTTTTCCTGTCAATGAGCTGTTCACCCGGATAGAACCACCTACTGGGGTGAATTTGATGCTGTTGTCAATGAATATTCGCAAGGCTTGTTTGATTAACGCCTGGTCGCCGTTAAAAGTGATCGGATCGTTGCTTTCACTGCTGAAGGTGTGATTGCTGTCTATCAGGCGACTTTCCTTCACCACTTCATCAATCAGTTCGTGCAAGGGAAAGGGAGCGCGTTCTGTACGCAGCTTCTTTTTATCGGCGCGGGCCAGGAAAAGCAGCTTTTCCACCAATCCTTTCATATAATCGGCTTCACTTTTGATGGCATCGATGGACTCGTCCAATACGGCCGGTTCAGTAGTGCCCCAGCGCTGCAGCAGGTCGGCATAGCCCTGGATAACTGATATCGGTGTCCTGAGCTCATGAGAGGCATCCGAAACAAAAGTGTTTTGCTGTTCGAAGGAATCCTGTATACGATCCAGCATTTCGTTGAAGGTTAAAGTAAGTTCTTTCAATTCATCGTGGGAATCGACCGGATCCAAGCGGGTGGTCAGGTCTCCGGCCGATATGGAGCGGGCGGTCCGGGTCATATTATCGACCGGCTTTAACATTTTACGGCTGGTGGAAGAGCCGATTATAAGCGTAATTATTATGGTTAACAAAAAGCTTATGCCCAGGCCGGTTACTAGCCATTGCAAATAGGTTATTTCCCTGGCAAAGGATCGGTAGACTTCAATTTTACCGCTATCATGCGAAAGTTTGACCGGGGCTTGGAAATAAAGATTGTTTTCATCGAATGAAGTGCTGGCTGATATCCGCACCCGGTCAGGATCATTTGTACCGGGAATGGGTTCTGAACTGGGATAAATAATCTGTCCGGTTTTATCGTAGAGGGTAACATTAATTCCTTCAATTTTGGCGTAATTACTGATCTCATCTCGAGGGAAAGCCGTATTATCAATGATTAGATCAGTGATTACGCGGCAGTTTTTATCCAGGGACTGACTGGTCTGATAGAATAAAAAATAGCCGAAACCGCAGGTGAGCGCGATTCCCAGCAAAAATAATATGGTGCTGAAAATAAGAGTGTAGGCAGCCGTGGTTTTAAAGGTAATGGAGAAGCGCAAGCGCTGATTGATCAGCTTGAAAAGCTCAGCGAAAAGCATGGGTATAATGGTTAAGAAAAATTTGCAGATATGGAAAACGATAATCGCGGTAAATTTTATGATATACAGCGCAATGATCGCAATACGTTTAAATTTATTCATGTCTTAAAACATAACCCACCCCTCGGACTGTGTGGATGAGTTTTATGCCATATCTGTCATCAATTTTGTTGCGCAAAAAACTAATATATACGTCTACGGCATTGGTGTCTCCATCATAATCGTAACCCCAGACATGTTCCATAATTACTTCGCGGCTTAAGACGATTTTTTCATTTTCAGCCAAGTATTTCAGCAAATCATATTCCCGCTTGGTAAGCTCAATGATTTCATTTTTATAGTTTACCGTATGTTCCGCCAGATCAATTTTCAGGTTACCAAGAACAATGGATTCTGATGAGGCCGCTATTTTCTTCCTTTTTAAGGTTACCCGTATTCTGGCCAGCAGTTCTTCAATCGCAAAAGGCTTGGTCATATAATCATCTGCCCCAACGTCCAAACCCATTACGATATCCGTTACGTCATCTTTGGCGGTTAACATAATTACAGGCGTCTGCAGCGTTTGCCGCAGACGCCTTAAAACCTCCATACCGTTTAATGAGGGCAGCATGACATCCAGCAATATCAGATCAAAATTCCCGCTGTCGGCTTTTTCCAGGCCGGTACGGCCGTCATGTTCAAGTTCCACTATATAGCCTTCATGACTCAGTTCTAATTCTAAAAAGCGGGCGATCTTTACTTCATCTTCAATGACCAGTATTCTTCCACGGCTCATCCTTATCACTCACTTGTCAATCAGTATTTTGATCTAGTGTACTGTACCACTCACATTTCGGCAAATGACTTGTCTGAATTTTCATCTGCTGTGTTGTCGTCGCTCACCATAGCTACGGCTATGCTTCGTTCCTCCGCCTTGCAGACTGGAAATTCATCCTGCGTCCTTTATCCAAAAGTGAATGGTACAGTACACTAGTACTCTGTCAACCCTAAGTCCGTATATTATTTGTCGAGAAAAATTTCTGCAGGGAAAGGCGGAGGATTGAGCAATATCGGACGTATTGCGCTTGACGACAACGCAGCCATGCAGAAATTTAACCGACAAGGAAATATGGAATTAGGGTTGACAGAGTACTGGTATTTTCCCAATGCTTGTTCATTGAAAAGTTAAGCAGATACCAGAAACAGCTTCATTTAAAATCGATTTGATACTTTTTGATTTTTCGATAGATTGTTCTGCGGCTTACACCTATTTCTTCCGCAACCTTTCTTACATTGCCATGATATTTCTGCAATAATAATGAAATCTGGCTGCTCTCCAGATCGGTCAACTGACTTTTCATGTCTGTTCGGGAGCCAAGGTCGGAAACTGCTGCAGAATTGCTCGCCTCCGGCAAGGTCGCCTCAAGTCCGCGCGGCAGATCAGTCAGCCGGAGCTGATAATTATTGTGCGTATAGGCCATCCTTTCAGCCAGGTTCTGGAGTTCCCTT
>DATMYB010000319.1:0-3583 GCA_035561215.1 Syntrophomonas sp.
ATCTTCCATAACAGGAGAACCCCCGCCATGAACTCCGGCCACTAACAAAGCTGAACCTATTTCTCCGGTAAGAATATCACTGGCCAGATGGTAAGCCCGGTAATGATTTTCCTCGGAAACCCCCTGACGCCGCTTGGTATATTTTCTGATAAAGTCGCCCACCACCGGGCTGTTGTATTCTTTGGAAAGCGGCAATGTGGCGGGAAGCCCTCCGGCAATACTGCATAAGATATCGTATTCATGGTAAATGTTGTGGCCAGCATGCCTCCTTCCTACATTGGCATAAATGATATTGGGTATCTGGGTTCCCGAAGGAGCCTTGGCGGACTTAACACTGGCGGCAATGCCTGAGGCATATACCAGTTCAGCAACACTGATCAGGTCCGCCAGTTTCTCCCTCGTGTGGCTCGACTTTTCCACCCCGTTATAGTCGGCCAAAAGAGCCGTGGTTCCCATCATCACATCTCCTACGCCCGGTTTGCAGCCGCAATAACTATGCCGGTGGAACAGGGCAAAAAGCATGGCCAGTTCGCTTCCGAACTCGGTTTCACCATTTAAGAAAATTCTATCGTTGGGAACAAATACGTTATCAAATACGGTGAAGCTCTCGATATCGCCGAAATCGTTGTAGGGCGCTTCCATACCGGGCTCTCTCTTCACTGAAAAAGCGTCTCGGGCGATCAAGTACACACCCTCGGTGTCTGCCGGAATGGCAAAAGCCACAGCGTAATCCTTTTCATCTTTGGCCAAAGCCCGGGTGGGAATAACGATGAGTTCGTCCGCGTAAGGCGCCATAGTATTGTGCAGTTTGGCGCCCCTTACCACTATGCCGTCCGCCCTTCGATCCACTACGTGCAAATACATATCCGGATCCGGCTGTTCAGCGGGCCGCAAGCTCCGGTCGCCTTTGGCGTCCGTTTGGGCGGCAGCACCGACCAGATCATGATCCTGAAAGTAGGCAAGATACTTAAGCCAGCGCTGGTGATAGTTGGTACCATATTTGATATCCGCGTTTTTAGTTGCCACTGATAGACCGTTCATTACGTCAGCACCCATGCAACGCTGAATACATCCACCTATTCGCCCGCATAGAGCTCTGGTCATCTCCTGTTTGGCCAGCAGATCCTCTACTGATTGATGAATGTGACAAAAGCGGTTAATCTCTTTCCCGGTTACGTGGGAGATGGTTTTCAACCACTTTCCATACTCCGGATCATTGGCCAAATCAAACGTCATTTGGATGGCCTGGCTGGCATGAAGCACTTTAGGATGATCCCGTCCGATCACCTCGCCATCCAAATAAATGTTTTTTCTCATGGCAGACAACTTTTTTAGATACTCCTGAGATGTACGCATTTTTTAAAACCTCTCCTTCTTGCATCCCGGCAGTAGTCTCTGCGAGCACCTCCTTTTTTGCCGGACCAATACTTCTGGCATACTGACCTATAATTTTGCAAAGAGTATGCCAACCTACGGTTTTGAAACTTGGATAGTCCTGGTTCGGTATGCCAATCCCATTACAACGGCCTTTATTGTTATTGCAACGCCTGCGCCAGGCTTTTTCAGGCAGCGAATAGAGTTTAATATTTTGTGCCATCTTGACATATTCATGACTTCTTGACATGTTTTCTTGTCAATATGGCATGGTTTTGCGCCTAAAGCTGATTGACATTCATGGAAGCAAGTGTTATAAACGAATAAACAGTGCTGCCCGAGGTGCAAAATGACAGATGAATATCGTAGAATAAGAAAAAAATGGATGGATATGCACCAAGACCCCGAATTACGGCATACCCTTTCCCCGGATATCAGGGATGCCTGGGAGCGCAGTTATCAACACGATATCGATTATATGCTGAAAGCCAATCCCTATATTTTGGAAGCCTCTGAGTTAAAAAGCATGCAGGAAAACTCGGCCTGGCTGATCAATATATCTCTTCCGATCATGCAAAAACTATCTCAATTTGTTGCCGGTACCGGCTTCGTGGTTGCGCTGTGCAATTCGGATTTGTGCAATTTAAAGGTGGTCGGTGATGAGGACGCTTTGGAATGGGCCTATAAGGCCCATCTTATGGAAGGTTCTCTGTGGAAAGAGTCTCTGGTCGGAACCAACGCCGGCTCTCTGGCTTTAAATCTGGGGAAGCCTGTATCAACCTATGCCTATGATCATTTTTGCCTCTTCTCCATTTCTTCGGCCGCTTCCAGCGCCCCTATTTTTTATGAGAATGATATAGTTGGAACGCTCAGCATGGTAGCTCCCTTTGCCAATGTCAATAACCATACCCTGGGCATGGTAGTGGCCGCCCGGGATAATATAGAATCGACCATGACCTTAAAGAGTATATCCGAATATAATCAGATCATTATGGAATCGATGTCCGAAGGAGTGCTGGTTCTGGACAACAGCGGGCGGATCACTTACGCCAATAAGAATTGCGGCAGAATCTTAGAACAAGATGTAGCCGCGTTGATTGGGAACAATATATATACCTTATTGGGTAATATGGAACAAAACCGCGACTTTATAAACAGCTTTACCCGCCGGATCGACATGATCGATGAATCTGTCATTCTATCCATTGGCTCCAAAAGGATTACCTGTAATATAACCTGTACCCCGTTAAAAAACTCAGAGTTTGACGGAAACAATGGCGACGTAATCATCATCCGGGAGAATTATCGTATAAAACGCCTGGTTGGCAACACAATCGGCAATGCCAAAATGACCTTTGATGATATTATCGGACAGAGTACGGGCTTTAAAGAAACGGTACGCAACACCAAAGTAGCCGCCCGCTCCGATTCAAATGTACTATTACTTGGTGAGAGCGGAACTGGAAAAGACATATTGGCCCAGGCGATGCATAATGAAAGTTCGAGGCGGATGCATCCCTTTGTCGCTATTAACTGTGCCGCTTTGCCCCGGGAATTAATAGCCAGCGAATTATTCGGTTATGCCGAGGGAGCCTTTACAGGAGCAAAGAAAGGCGGGAATATCGGTAAATTTGAACTGGCTGACCAGGGAACCATTTTCCTTGATGAAATCGGCGATATGCCGCTCGATTTGCAGGCTTCCTTATTGCGGGTCCTGGAAGAAAAAAGTATACGCCGGCTGGGAGCCAATAAATTAAATCCCATTAACACCAGAATCATTGCCGCTACCAATAAAAACATAGAGGCAGCTATCGAGAGAAATACTTTCCGTCGTGACTTATTCTACCGCTTAGGCGTGATACGGATAAACGTTCCGCCTTTACGGGAACGGAAAGATGACATCATTTTCTTAACCCAGCATTTTACTGCGGCGATATGTAAAAGATTAAACATAGAAAATAAAAGCTTTGACAACGAAGTGTTTGAAGCTTTAAGCGAGTACCCATGGCCGGGCAATGTTAGAGAGCTTCAGAACTTACTCGAAGCAGTTATTCAGCTATGTCCTGATAAACTGATAACCTATGATTTTGTAAAAAGCTATTTGTCCTTTTCAAATAATGATTCAAATTCCGCCTCTACGCCTCAACCAGCGCCAACCGTCAACGAAAATTTGAAACTTACTGATCTTGAGAAAGATACCATATTAGCT
>DATMYB010000320.1:0-7708 GCA_035561215.1 Syntrophomonas sp.
TAAAAATCAGCCATGTTTCACGTGAAACATGCGTTTATATTGTGGACCGCCAGTTGGAGATAGACGGGCAAAAAGATGATTTGGTTTCGATATTCTCGTGACTTTTGCAGCAAAGAGAGAAAAATGAATGTATTGTAACCCCTGGATTCCTAGGTTTGCAGGGATATTTTTTTGTCAAATTAACGTAAAATTTAGTGACGTTTTATGGAGGATTATGGTATAATATGCTTAATAATGCTTTGAGGGGGCCAATTTTGTGTTTTTGAAAAAAAGCACCAACAGCAAGACTGGCAGGACTTACTTATCCATTGTCCGCACTTACCGCGATAAAGTTAAAGGCGTCACTAAAACTTCTACGATTAAGTCTCTTGGCTATCTCGACGAATTAGAAAAGCAATTTCAAGACCCTATCGCCCATTTCACCAAAGTTGCCGAGGAAATGAACCTTAAGGAGGTATCGGAAAACCCGCCCGCTGTCATTAGCTTTGACAAAACCGAGCGTCTTTCCACTGCCTCCCCTGGCGCTAAGAACCTTGGTTACGCCGCATTGAGTATTTTTTATCACGAGCTTGGCCTCCATACTTTTTTGACCAGCCATTCCCGCAGTTGGGGCACCCGGTTCAACGCTAACAGTATCATGAAGCTCCTGGTCTTCTCCCGCATCCTAGCTCCTGCCTCTAAACAGAAGACTTTTAATGGGAAAGATCGCTATTTTGACAAGATGGATTTTACTTTGGACGATGTTTACCGTTGCTTGACTAAAATCGCTCCCCTTAGCAAAAAGGTGCAGGCGCACCTCCATCAAAGGATCAATTCTCTATACGATAGAAACACCGACTTGGTCTACTACGATGTAACCAATTATTATTTCGAGATAGACAAACAAGACGATTTGCGCAAAAAAGGTGTCTCTAAGGAGAGGAAAGCTGATCCTATCGTTCAAATGGGCCTTTTTATGGACAACAAGGGTATCCCTATTTCTTACTCGCTTTTTCCTGGCAATACCAATGATTGTGAAACGCTGGTCCCGATCATGAATGAGATGAAACGGGAGTTTGGCCTGGACAAGGTTATTGTCGTGGCTGACAAGGGGATGAATACGCATAGAAATATCGTTTTTAATTTGCTTCAGGGTGACGGCTATGTCTATTCTCAGACAGTCCGGGGCGGGCATAAGGAGCTTAAGGATTTTGTCTTGGATAGAAGTGGCTACCGCCAGGTGGGGCAGGATTTCAGGATCAAATCCCGGGTCTACCCCAGGGAGCTTACGTTGAAGGACATCCACGGTAAGCTCAAAAAGGTCAGGATTGATGAGAAGCAGGTCGCTTTTTACAGCGAGCGTTACGCCCGCAAGGCGAAAGCCGACCGGCAGGCTACCTTGGCTAAGGCGCACGACTTGGTAAACAACCCCGCCAAATACAACCAGACTACTTCTTACGGTGCTGCCAAGTATGTGAAGAATTTAGTGTTTGACAAAGACACTGGGGAGATCGTTACCACCAAGCAAATACCGGTTTTTGACGCGAAAAAGCTCAAGGAAGAAGAACGGTTCGACGGCTATTATGCGATTATCACCAGCGAGCTGGATAAAAGCGATGAGGAGGTTATTGAAATATATCGGGGGCTATGGCGCATCGAGGAATCTTTTAAGGTCACAAAGAGTGATTTAAAGTCGCGCCCAGTTTATGTTTCCAGGCATGATCATATTAACGCTCACTTCCTCATTTGTTTTATCTCTCTAATAATTGCCAGGTTGTTGGCGCTAAGGCTTGGCAACCAGTATAGCATCTCCCGTATTGTAGAGAGCCTTAATAAGGTTACCTGTGTTCCCTTGGAAGAAAACTGGTATGCTTTCCATTACGCCGATGAAATCACTGAGGCAATCAAAACCAATTTGGGCATTGACTTCGGTTACAAATATCTCAGTTTGGGTGACATTAAAAAAATTATTGGTGATACCAAAAAAAGGTGATTTTCGCTACAACTTTTTTCAAAATATTAAAGCTCTGTAGCTACCATTTTCCCTAGCTTTTAGGGCTTTTTTTCCTCGCTTCGCTGCAAAAGAAAAGATTAATGTCGATAAATAGGCGGTTTGATTCTTACGGAATATTCAGTCATAATTGGGGTAAAAATCCAATGATGCCGGACTGTACATGTAAGATCAGGAAGATTACAATTTTAATTGCAGCGGCCTATGACGACCTGATACGGATAAGGAAGAAAATCATGAGAATTATAGTAATGGCCAACGGCCAATATGACGACCTTGATTTTTATAAGAGTAAGTTTTTCGGAACAGAAAGCATACTATGTGCAGACGGCGGGGCTAATCATGCCTATGATTTCGGCTGGCATCCCGCTGCAATCGTCGGTGATATGGATTCCATAAGGCCGGAGGTCAGACAACATTTTGCCGATAAAGGTGTGCCTTTTAAACTGCTTTCCCGCCGTAAAGACGAAACCGATACCCAGGTGGTATTGCAAATGGCGGCGGAAATGGGGGCGGACGAGATCGTTTTGCTGGGCTCACTGGGAAAAAGGTTCGACCACGCGCTGTCCAATCTCTACAGCAGCATTGATTTGGTCAGGCAGGGCATAAAAATCAGCCATGTTTCACGTGAAACATGCGTTTATATTGTGGACCGCCAGTTGGAGATAGACGGGCAAAAAGATGATTTGGTTTCGATATTCTCTCTGAGCGACACCGCCCGGGGAGTGACCATCAGCGGTTTCGAGTATCCGCTGAATAACGTTTGCCTGGAAAACAGGAAGCCGTATGCCATATCAAACGTTATGACCGGGCCCAGAGGAGTCATTCGGCTGCAGGAGGGCGTACTGGCCGTGTTTCATTATTGGCGGCCGTGATTCAAATTAAGATAATGGGGGAGCAGCATTGGATTTAAGTTTGTTATCAGGGGTGTTTGCCAGCCCCTGGAATATATTTCGCAACCTTTTGGACATATTTATTATGGCCTATATGATTTACCGTTTACTGGGCCTAATCCGGGATACCCGGGCGGCGCAGCTGATTAAGGGATTAATTGTACTGCTGATATTTTCCTTCGCCGTCAGCCTCCTGGATTTAAAGATGCTGAATTGGCTGCTGGACAAGTTATGGATCATATTTGCCATTACCCTGCCCATCGTCTTTCAGCCCGAACTGAGGCGCTTTCTGGAAAAGCTCGGACAAGGAAGCTTTTTTAGATCCTCGGCAACGGATCGGGATGCGGAAAATTATCAAAATATTGTTGCCGAAATTACGAAAGCGGTTACCATGCTTTCCCTTACTAAAACGGGGGCACTGATGATCCTGACCAGGGAAACCGGTATCGGCGAATACACTGAAAGCGGAGTCGGCCTGGATGCCTTGGTGACCTCCGGCCTGCTGATAAATATTTTTGTTCCCAATACTCCGCTCCATGACGGAGCCGTGATCATAAAAGACGGACGCATTGCCAAGGCCGCCTGTGTGCTGCCCCTGAGCCGGAACCCGGAGCTGCCGGGAGAATTAGGTACCCGGCATCGGGCCGGATTGGGCATTACGGAAGTATCCGATGCCATTGCCGTAATCGTGTCCGAAGAGACCGGCAAAGTGTCTATGGCTATTGACAGCCGTCTGTACCGTCCGTTGCAGCCCAGTCATCTGCAGGAGTTACTGATCAAGGAATTGCTGGAGGAAGAATCTGAAAGAATCAGCTTTTGGAGGAGGTGGCTGCAGAGAGATGAGTAGAAAAAAAGAAAATAACCGGATTAGTTCCTTTGGACTGAAGGTTTTATCATTAGTAATGGCGTTAATGCTTTGGTTTTATGTGGCTAACCAAGGCGGGGCGGCCACCAGCCCCAATAACCAGCAAACCAAGCTGGATTACTACAACGTACCGGCGGGATTGACCGTGGAAGGGCCGGATACGGTATCCGTCCGGGTCTGGGGAAACTCCAAAGACACCGATGATATTGTCGCCTTTGTGGACTTGGCCGGATTACAGCAAGGTTCATATGAACTCCCGGTTAAGGTTAAGCCGATGCAAGGGGTCATGTTTGCCTCGG
Organism: Syntrophomonas sp.; assembly: GCA_035561215.1. GTDB lineage: Bacteria > Bacillota > Syntrophomonadia > Syntrophomonadales > Syntrophomonadaceae > Syntrophomonas_B. The sequence goes on from DATMYB010000320.1 coordinate 4,048, forward strand.
TGCAGCCGGACAAGGTGAAAGTTGAACTCAAAAGTCCCGCCGTCCGAAGTCTGGCCGTAAAATACGAACTGACGGCGGGCCTGCCGGACGGGATAGAACTGCGCGACGTTAATATTTCCCCCGCCAAATGCATTATCAAAGGCGAGCAGGAGGCCACCGGCCAAGTAGCTTCGGTATATGCCAGAATCGATGTGGGCGGGGAAACCGGCATTATCAGCCGGGAGTGCGTCTTGTCGGCCAGGAACGCACAAGGCCAGGAAATCAGCAGCGGTATTCAGATCATACCGAGTACGGTGAATGTATATGCAGTGGTGGAAAATAAGAAAATCAGCAAGGATCTTCCCGTTAAAATCAAAACCAAGGGCAAAGTAGCGGATGGTTACGAACTGGTATCTGTCAGCTCGGATACGGTGACGGTTTCCGCTTTGGGAACCGCAGCAGCGTTGTCGTCTTTGGCGGAAATCGATAGTCTGGAGATCGATTTGACCGGCAAGCAAGAGAGTTTTACCCAGGTGGTGACATTGAATGCGCCGGCAGGAATTATTATCGCGCCGGAGCAGGCCAATGTTACCATTACGATTGAACCGGCGGAAAATGAGGTTGAAGAATGAAAATAAGAGTGCGAGAAATACGCTTGTCCCTGGACGAGGATGAAAGCCGTCTGCCCCTGTTGGCAGCTGGCAAAATCGGTGTCTATAGGCAGGACATCAAGAGCTGGGAACTGGTTAAAAAAGCTATCGATGCCAGGCGCCGCACCATTTATTTTTCTTATACGATTGACATCGAATTGAAGGACGGCATTAAACCGTCGCCGGAATGTTTGGAGCAGCCGGAAATAAGCCTGTTGGAGGAAAAACAACCTGATCCAATCATACCAGGCAGCAGAGAAATGACGGTGGCTCCCATAGTGGTCGGCTCCGGCCCTGCCGGACTTTTTGCGGCCTTATTGCTGGCCCGCCACGGTTATCGTCCGGTGGTGGTGGAGCAAGGGCAGGACGTAGACAGCAGGGTACAAGCGGTGGAGCGGTTCTGGTCGGGAGGCCAGTTGTCCCCATATTCCAATGCCCAGTTTGGCGAGGGCGGAGCGGGGACATTCTCCGATGGAAAACTGACTACCCGTATCGGCGATTACCGGGTCGACTATGTGCTGAGAACCTTTGTGGAATTCGGGGCGCCTCCTGAAATCATGTATGTGAAAAAGCCCCATGTGGGCACGGACCGTATCCGGCAGGTGGTCAAAAATATCCGCCGCGAAATCATTCGTTTAGGCGGTGAGTTCTATTTCTCGGCCCGGTTGACGGACATAATATTTAACCAAAAACAACTGCACAGCATAGTTATAAACAATGGCGCCGAAATACCATGCGCTGCCCTGGTGCTGGCCGTAGGCAACAGCGCCCGGGAAACCTACCGCCTGCTGGCCGGTAAAGGTGTTAGTCTGGTCCCTAAAGCGTTTGCCCTGGGAGTTAGGATGGAGCACCCCCAGCCTTTGATCGACAGGATCCAGTATGGGGAATATGCCGGCCATCCGCGTTTACCGGCGGCAGACTACCAGTTTACCTATAAGGACCACAGCACCGGCAGATCAGTTTATACATTCTGCATGTGTCCGGGGGGAACGGTCATTGCCGCCGCATCGGCCCCGGGCGAAGTGGTGGTCAACGGCATGAGCTATTTCAGCCGTGACAGCGGCCTGGCCAACAGTGCCCTGGTAGTGACCGTGAATCCGGCGGATTGGGAATTTGAACCCCTGGGAGGAGTCAGGCTGCAGCATGAACTGGAAATGAAAGCCTTCCAAATGGGAGGCGGAGACTACCACGCTCCTGCCCAATATGTAAGGGATTTTCTCGCCTATCAGCCTTCCGGCAGGATGGAACATTCCTTGGCCAGCTATAGACCGGGCGTGACCGGCGTAAATTTGTGGCAGCTGCTGCCCCGGGAGATCGCGGAAGCCATGCGGCGGGGACTGCTGCATTGGGGAAAAAAAGCGCCGGGATTCATTGATGGGGATGCGGTCTTGACCGGAGTCGAGACTCGTACTTCCGCGCCCTTGCGCATCGAACGCGACCAGACCCTGCATTCGGTTTCCGTAAGCGGACTGTATCCTTGCGGCGAAGGGGCAGGTTATGCCGGCGGCATTGTCAGTGCGGCTGCGGATGGATTGAAAGTGGCGGAGAGGATCATCTCAACTTTTGCAGCGCCGCGTTCTGTGCCGGTAATCGACAGCGGCCAGGTGCAAAAGGGGAGCCAACTACCCTGATCATAATGAATGATTGATTCACCTGCGAAGAACCGATTTGATCATGTTGAATGTATAAACATGAAGGAGCATTTGCACAGTATGAGGGAACTAGTGTTTTGACAAAGTTATATATCAGTGTTAGGCTATGCCCAAAGAAAGCAGGATAGGAAGAAGGGGGTATAGCCAATGAACCGGAAATACATTGTAGTACTTACAGAATCCGAACGCAAACAGATTCAAGAAATAGCAAACAGCAAGACCGTTTCAAATACCATTCGAAAGCGAGCCAATGTGCTGCTGCTGCTGGACAGCGCGGCGGGAAAACCCATGAAACAGAAGGAAGTATCCATACGCTGCGGAGTAAGCGACGCCACAGTGTATAATACGCTTAAGGATTACTGTACTTCGGGCCTTGAATATGCGCTGCAATTCAAACGGACAAAGGCGACAAACCCTCCTATCACTACCGGCGATATTGAAGCTCGGATTATTGCACTGGCTTGCGGTGAGCCTCCGCAAGGCTTCAGCAGATGGACGGTCCGGCTTCTGACAGAGAAGGTGATCGAATTAAAAATCCTTGAAACCGTGTCCAGAGAAACAATCAGGGGCACTTTAAAAAAACACAGCTTAAGCCTCACCTGAAAAAGCAATGGTGTATTCCTGCCCAGTATAGCGGAGAGTTTGTCGCGCGCATGGAAGATATCCTGGAAGTCTATGCACTGCCATATGATCCGGAAATCCCGATGGTCTGCATGGACGAACAGCCCTACCAGCTCCTGGGGGAAAGCAGGGAGTCCGTACCCATGAAGCCGGGACAGCCAGCAAAGCAGGACTACGAATATACCCGGGAAGGCACATGCAGTATCTTTATGTTCACCGAACCCCTTAATGGGACCAGGCATGTTCACGCATCAAGGCGCAGGACCAAACAGGACTGGGCTCGACGAATTCAGGAGCTGCTCGACAATGTTTATCCGGATGCGAAAAAAGTACGCCTGGTTATGGATAATTTAAATACACACACCATCTCCTCACTTTATGAGACGTTTCCGCCGGAAGTTGCACTGAACCTGGCCAGGCGGTTAGAGATACACCTTACGCCCAAGCATGGCAGCTGGCTGAATATTGCCGAAATTGAGCTTTCAGCCATGACCAAGCAATGTTTAGGAAAGCGCATCGCTTCCATTGACCAGTTACAGGATCAGCTTTCTGCCTGGGAAGCAAAGCGCAATAGCAGCATCAAATCCGTAGACTGGCAGTTTAAAACCGAGAATGCTCGCATCAAATTAAAATGGCTTTATCCAAAAATATAACTTTGTCAAATCACTAGTAGTCTGTTAGATCTAAAAGTTTATTTTATCCGCCGAGAAAAATTTTTGCAGGGCAAGGGGTTTCCCCATGCGGAGTGAATGTTTATAC
>DATMYB010000321.1:0-3744 GCA_035561215.1 Syntrophomonas sp.
TTAAAAGGCATTCCCACCGATGTCGGCTATAATATCGGTCTGACCAGCCTGGCCGCTTACCTGCGGCACGAAGGATATGAGACCGCAATCGTTATGGGCGATCTGCTGATGGAAGTGCCTTTTGTCAACGCCTGGGCCTGGTTTACAGTGAATTTAAGCAAATATGCGGAAGGACAGCATAAGTATTCTGAAATTGTAGATGATAAAAACCATTCCATTTGGCAAAAGATCGGCGCTATTATTCGAGAAAAGCAGCCCAAGGCAGTAGGCATTTCGTATCTTACTCCCGCCCGTAACGCCTTTGAACGAGTTGCGGCCTTGGTCAAGGACATCGACAGCGGCATCAAGGTTATCGCGGGATCGGCTCATCCCAGCCTGTGCCCGGAAGAAGTTATGAAGAATCCGAACATAGATTTGGTCATCTGCGGGGAAGGGGAAATCCCCATGGCAGGTATCGCAGCTCAGTTGAATCAGGACCGGCCGGAGTGGGACCAGGTTCCCGGCATTTACTATCGGGAAGACGGACAGGTCAAGAAAACCCCGCCGCCGCCGCCCATTCGCGATCTTGACCAGTTGCCTTTCATCGCCCGTGACGCTGTACTGGGATGTGATTACGACCGTTACCGGGTGCACTGTTTAACGACCTCAAGGGGCTGTCCTTACAGTTGTTCATTTTGTTCGGACCGGAAATTGTGGGGCGGCAAAGTGCGGCGGCGCAGCGTGGAAAATGTTATTGCCGAGCTTGAATATCTGGAGCAAAATTACAAGGTCGATGTGGTGGATTTCTCCGACGGAACCTTTACCTACGATAGAAAATACCTGGAGGCCTTCTGTAAAGCCGTAATTAACAGGAATATCGGGCTTAAATGGCGCTGCACAGCGCGTTACGACAACCTCGAGCCTGATCTGCTCAAACTTATGAAACGCGCTAATTGCGGCGGTTTGTATCTAGGAGCGGAATCCGGCTCGGACCGGATGTTGGACACCATGAACAAGCGCATCACTGCCGCTCAAATCAAGGAAATCAGCCAGATGGTGCGTGATGCCGGTTTGGATTCGATTACAGCCATTATTCTGGGGCTGCCGGATGAAACCAAGGAAGATATCGAGGCCACGCTGGATTTGATGCGTCACCTGAAAACGGATATTTTTGATGTCAGCAGTTTTATCCCCCTTCCCGGTACGCCGGCGTGGGAGGCGGTACCCGTCGCTGAAAAAACCGACATCGATTGGCGCAAGGTGGGTTACAAGTCTTTCGATAATCATTTTTTACAAAACGTTTCGGCGGATGAATTCCGCCGGTATATGTCCGAAGCGTATAAAATCGCCGGCAGGACCCAGCGCAGGACGGTTATCCGCATGGCTGCACGCACGCTGGGCGACAAATTGTCCAGCCGGTTTAAGGCATTAACTAGTACTCTGTCAACCCTAATTCCACATTTCCTTGTCGGTTAAATTTGTGCATGGCTACGTTGTCGTCAATCGCAATACCGTCCAGTATTGCTCAATCCTCCGCCTTGCCCTGCAGAAATTTTCCTCGACAATAATATGCGGACTTAGGGTTGACAGAGTACTAGCCAAAGACCTGCGGTGTAATCTCCATTCGTTAGCGGTGTATTACTCCTGGTTAAATCTTCTAAATATTTTTGCTTAAAAGCCGAACACCGCATATAATTAGGTGTAGAAATACACTTTGTTAAGGGGGAGGGATAGAAGTGAATAAGGAAATATCAGGCTCGGAACTGGTTAGTTTCCAAGTGCGTCTGATTTTCAAAAACGCCAAAGCCATCGACCTGGAAAAACTTACGGAAAGCACCCGGAATTCAATGTTCGATTTTTTGCATATCCACGTCAAGAACATTGAAATCAAACGTTACGGTTTGTTGCTGACCGGAACAGGGCCCCTGCAAGATATTTTGCGTATATGCGAAAAGTTCTACACCATGACCAATGAAGGCGGAATCGAAATCGTGTTGCATATCGGCAAGGTACCTACTTTTTATATGAAAGAAGGACGCATCCACTACCTTTTGAAGGACGATTGCAGCGAGATAGTCATTCCTGCCTTTGATGACGCCGAGCCGGCCGAATCGGAATTCGATAGAATAGGGATATAAGTTATCGAAAAACATCGAAAACCGCCGGTTTAGGCGGTTTTCGTTTAAGGATAGAACTACCCTATTATCCGGATGACAGAACCGCATCGGCATGGTTCAATCGGCAGACAATAGCGGTTTCAAGACGGTGGTTTTTGATTTCGGTGACCTTGACATGCAGGCCGTATTCTTCCAGTTCGGGAGTGCTGCCGTCCTCGGGAATGCTTCCCAGCAAGCCGAATATAAATCCTCCGAAAGTATCATAGTCGTCTGCAGGCAATTCCATGCGCAACTGCGCGGCGACTTCCTCCAGCGGCGCCGAACCGACTATTTTCCAGGTTTGGGAATCGATTGCCTCGATCATGGGCGGTTCTTCCGGAGCAGAGTCGTCGTCTTCCAAATCCCCCACGATTTCCTCCAGCAAATCATTCATGGTGATGATACCGCTCATGCCCCCGTATTCATCCAGTACGATGGCAAAATGGTTACGGCTGTTTTTCATATTATAAAACAGCACGTCGGCTCGTACTGCCTCCGGCACGAAGTAAGCCGGACGCAGTGACTGCTCCAGCACATTGGCGCGGGTTTTATCCGCGGTGCGGAAATAATCTTTAACCTTCAAAATGCCAATGATATTATCGGTGCTTTCGTTACAGACGGGGTAGACCGAATGCCGGCTTTTGAGAATGGTTTCTTCCCACTGCTGGTCGTTTTCATCCAGCCACAGCACCGACACTTCCGTGCGGTGGGTCATAATGTCTTCGGCCACTTTGTCGTTGAATTCAAAAATATTTTGGATCATATCCTTTTCGTTAAAGCTAATAGCACCTTTCTGACTGCCTTCGTCCACCATCATGCGGATTTCTTCCTCGGTGATAACGGCGTCTTCCGCGTTGGGATCAATGCCCAGCAATCGCAGTATGCCGTTGGTTGATACGGTAAGCAGCCCAACCACCGGATAAAATATTTTGGAGACAAAGTAAACCGTACCGGACATGGCCAACGCTATTTTTTCCGCATTTCTCATGGCTATTCGTTTAGGCACCAGCTCTCCCAGTACCAACGTAAAATACGATAATATCAAGGTTATAGCAATAACCACCAGCGTATCCAGCGTCGGGACAGATATTTTTACTCCCAACCCGATCAGCCAATCGGTCACCTGGTCAGAGAAGTTGTCGGCGGCAAAAGCGCTGGCCAGGAACCCGGACAAAGTGATTCCCACCTGAATGGTGGAAAGGAAACGAGCCGGCTGCCTGGTCAGATCCTCCAGACGCAGAGCACGTTTGTCACCCATGTCAGCCATCCGGGACATTTTGTTGTCGTTCATGGAGATAACCGCGATTTCCGCGCAGGCAAAAAAGGCATTGATGAGAATCAAGACTAATTGCAGGATCAGCGGCCATATTATATTTATTTCACTCAAGCTTTATCTCTCCTAAATGTTAAATAAAAGCAGCCCGCACCGCGGCGGCTTTATTAAATGCGAAAAAGCGCCATCTGCCTGCAGGCAGACTCATCTATCTGCCTGAGAAAGGGCGCCACAGCAATCAAATAATTATTAAACGAACGAATCCTTCGTAACGGGTAAGGCGAATCGTCCAATTCAGAAAACTCCTTTATAAATTGATAAAAATCATACCACACA
>DATMYB010000322.1:0-6238 GCA_035561215.1 Syntrophomonas sp.
ATAATGAATTTTGTTTTAATAAAATATGCGGCCAGTTTTGACAAAGCGTTTTCAATATAATCCGGCTGTTCAAAGACAGCGATTTTGTTTCGTTCCAATGTTCTTTTGGCGGCCGCCCCGATGCGTGAGACCAGTACGGCGACACAATCATGCAGAGCGTTTACAGTGGTCTCCATTGCCGTTTCCGCATGTTCCCCGCTGTGACAAAGGGGAGCGACAGCACGCTTTTCAATGAACGCATAGGTTCCGTCCTGGTTTATGTCAACGATATAAAACTCTTTCGCTCTGCCGAAATGTTCGTTAATCACTTTGCCGTCCAGACTGGCTACGGCGACCCGCCATTTTTTCTCCATGTCCGTCTCCTTTACTTATAAAAATTGATTACTGATATTCTTCGGGAAGCCCTTTCAGCAGCACAAAACTGTTTTTCTGCAGAGCCTTCACATCAATATCCTGGCCCAGCATGCCGACTTTTTGCAATTGAGGCGCGATAATTCCAAAAATATCGTACGCTCCGCTGTAAGAAGGAATATAATTAAAGGTTTTCAGTACTTCGGCGTTCACTTTGGGATCGCCGGCCACCCATTTATTGTCAACCTGGATCTGGGCGGTTTCATCTTTGTTGTCCTGTACCCATGCGCTGGCTTTCTGCATGGCGCGGGTATATTTGACCGCGATATCAGGATGTTCCTGCGCTATATTCTCCCTGACAAAGGCCGAGCAGCAGTATTGGTCTTTGTACGGTTCATCCTTGGCGGAATCAAAAACAATATTCAATTTGTAATCATTTGCCGCTATGGTGGCGGTGGGGTCGTTCATCGCTATGGCATCCACCGCTCCTTTATCAAGGGCGAGGGGGAGATCCGCAGTAGTATACACGACAAACTCGACCTGTGAATTTTCGGCCGTTACATCCACTCCATTGTCGGCCAGCACGCGTTTGGCATAAATATAGGGACTGGAGGTATAACTGGGAACACCTACTTTTTTGCCGATAAAGTCTTTGGGGCTGTTAATCCCCGCGTCTTTTTTGGCCAGCACTTTGTCGCAGCCGGTATGAAGCCCGGTGGTGATCTTAACCGGAAGCCCGTTGGACAGCGGTTGGACCAAACTGGCCAGCAGCGCGAAGCCGGCATCGATCTGATTGGCCGTAACCGCGTCAAAGGTAGTACCCGGCGCCAGTTTGGTCAATTCCACTTTCAAACCTTCCTGTTCAAAGAAACCTTTTTCAACCGCCATATGCAGCGGCGCTTCGCACAGAGTTCCTCCCCAGCCTATTCTGAGAACCAGGTCGGAATCCGACGCTTTTTTCGTATCTGCCGTAGAGGACGCAGGTACTTTGGACGTATCTCCGGATGAGGAACAGGCCGACAATAAAGTCATCATGGTGACCAACGATACAACCAGGACTACGATCTGCCGATATCTTTTTGTAGTGTTCATAATAGCTCTCCCCTCAAATAAACATTTCCTAACGATTACAGGTAATATTGAATATCATCGCGCTTGCCCGCGAAGTCTAATATTTGCAGGATTCTGGAACGCAGCCTCAGGAATTCCGGCAGGTCTCTTTCCCGTGGACGCCCTATTTCAACGCTGATAATCTCCTGGATTTTTGCAGGTCGGGACGACATTACAAAAACCCGGTCACTGAGATAAATGGCTTCGTCTACGTCGTGGGTTACCATGATCATTGTGGTGCCCCGTTCCTGCCAAATTTTTATCAATTCATCCTGCATATTCATTCGGGTAAATGCATCCAGTGCGCCGAAGGGCTCGTCAAGTAAAAGCACCTTCGGGTGGTTTACCAGGGCCCGCGCCAGGGCGGCCCGCTGTGCCATTCCCCCGGAAAGCTGGTGGGGATAGGCCTTTTCAAAGCCTTTTAACCCTACCAGTTGAATAAAATTATCAACCTCCTTTTTTTTCTGGTGGTGGATGTTTCTTGCCTTTAAACCAAAGGCGACGTTATCGTAAACAGTAAGCCAGGGGAAAAGAGTCGGGTCCTGAAATACCAGTCCCCGCTCATAGCCGGCAGTAGTGATGGGAACGTCGTCCAGGTAAAATGAACCGTTGTCAGGGGTGGTCAGGCCTGCCAGCAGTCGCAGAAATGTCGATTTCCCGCAGCCGGAAGGACCGATCAGGCAAACGAATTCGCCGGCATTTATATCAACACTCACATTGTTGAGGGCAACGATTTTTTGACCGTCCTGCTGAATAAATTCTTTTCTCAGGTTTTCAGCACGGATAAAGCCGGTTGCCGGTGTTACCATTTGATGACCCCCTTCTGCCAACCCAGAACCCGGTCACGCGCCTTGAACAGCAAAGTGATGAGCAAGTAAAAGGTAATGGCGATTACAAGCAGTCCCGCATAAACATTGGCGTAAGAGAGCATATCCTTCTGCCAGTTTATATACCAGCCTATGCCGAATTTGACCCCCATCATTTCAGCTGTCATCAGTGTGATGAAGGAGGCGCTGGTGCCGTTGAAGATGCCTATAAATATACTGGGCATCGCCGCCGGCAGGGCGACCTTGAAAATCTGGTATAGAGTCTTGGCTCCGAGTGTGCTCGAAACCTCAAAATACGAATTTTGGACATTGGATATACCGGAGCTGGTCAGTACCGTAGTCGGAAACCAGACGGCCAGGGCGATTAAAAAAACACTGGCGGAAAAAGATGTATTAAAGGACACCAGCGCGATGGGAACCCAGGCCGTAGCCGGAATCGGACCAATCAGTTTGATCAGCGGATTGACCCAATAACTCCAGCGTTTGCTCCACCCGACAAGAATTCCGGTAATAATGCCGACGATTGCCCCGGTGAAATAACCGGTTGCCAGCAATCTGAGCGAATATCCCAGGCATTTTAATATGAACGCCCAATCTTCAGCGAATACTTGCAATATCCGCTCCGGGCTGGGAAAATAAATCGGCTGCAGCAGCATCAGTTTCATGGTCACTATATTCAAAGCGTTGAAGGCCAACAGAAACACGGCGATAAACCAGGATTTGAATGCGTATTTGCTGCGAATATTTTCAAAGAACAAGGACAACACCGCGATTATCAGTGTTGCCGCCATGACAATAATCAATACGTCAGTAAAGTACGGCAGAGGCTTCAACATATATTGGGTACTGTTGGGAACCATAATATGCACCAGCAAGGCCAGGAGGGCGCTGAACAGCGGCAACAGGGTCCGATAATCAAGCACAATCCGGCTGGTATTTTCCGCCGCTTTATCTAATGGGGCGAATTTTTCCACGACTACACCTCCGCAACGTTACACTATATCCCGCTCTTTAATGTAAGCGAACGGATTTTTATCGTACCAGTCCTCCTTGAAGGGCAGTCTGGTGTTTTGCGCCAGCTTTTTATTGAACTGGCTGTTGCTCACAATGCGGTTTAACCTGCGCGCCACCTGATAAACGCCCGAATATCCCAAGTAATTGTAACTGGGGCCGAATAACGGGAAAATCGGCAGACCGTGTTTGGCCGCGATATTGTTCCCGCCCGTGTGGGTAATGAACACATCCGGCTGCAGACGGTTCAGCAGGTTTGACTGTTCAAAGGGCTGATTGGTGGCTACGCCGATCAATACCTGGTCAACATCGTCGAGAGCGTCAAACATCGGTTCAATGAATTGGTCAAAGTGATGCGCCTTAAACCCGATGACCTCCATACCAAGATCCTGTAAAATTTCCGCGGTGGCGATAATTCGCACCTCGCCTCCGGCCAGAAATACCCGTTTGCCGGCCAGCGTTCTGCGAAAAGGCTCCAGCCCTTCATTCAGCAGTTTGTTTTCCAGAGCGATGAGCTGCTTTGCCTCCTTCTCCAGATCAAAATATGCGGCGATTTTCAAAATCCAGCGGTCGGTGTTTTTCCTGCCGATGGGGATGGTGTCAATCAAAAACGGAATATCATATTTCTCCTGGATATGCCCCACAAAGTAATCGTCATGGGTTCCGCAGATGCTTATGTTCAGTGAACTTTCCAGCGAGTACTCAAAATCTTCCGGTTCTGCGTAGCAGGGGATAAAAGTAACGTTTAAACCGAGAGCGTTCAACAGCCTTTGCAGCTCCAGTTCGTCCGGCCGGCTCATGGAGCCGACATTTAAAACATTTACATTCCGGCTGATGCGATATTGGTCCCTGAGTTTTTCAAAGTCAGGTTCGGCTACGAATTCGCGCCGGTCGGGTTTTTTGACATAGTTCTTCAGGATACCATGGTAGACCGCGTCATAGGCCGTGGCCATCACCTTGGTTTTAAAACCTTCGCAGTGGATCGGTACGATACTGGCGGCAGTCTGGGTTTCCAGATCGGTCAGGATGCTGTCGACATCGTCGCCGATCAAAGCCGGAACGCAACCGTTGGCCACAATAATAGTATCCGGTCTGAATTCACGATCAGCGTAAAGTACCGCCTGCCTCAGCTTATTTTCTCCGCCGTTGATAACGTCGACCTCGTCCAGATTGGTGGAGAGCCAGATGATACCCTCGGCGGAGGGATCGCGCAGTCGTTTAAAGGTTTGATTAACCCCTACGTTGCTGATACTGCAAGCTCCGCAGCCAATCGGAGAGTGCATGATTACCACTGCGTTGCGCAAAGTATTCAGGATAGCCAGACTGAGGGTAAACTGGCATCCCTGGGTTTGAGAAAAACGTCTGCCGGCCAGGTTAAGGCAGCCACTCTCAGAAAAACAACCTGCTTGGATGCAGCCTTTCATCTCCGCGCAGGTACCGCCGAAGGCAATGTTGGTTTTCAGCCGGTCCTCCCGGGCCGGCGCTGATTTTGCGTCCAGATAATACATTTGATGTCCTCCTATCTTCCTGCCACCAATATGGTCAATAAGTCCTCCGTCAGGCTCAGGGCTCCGTTGGTTCCGGCATACCCTCGATTCAGCACCACCCGGTTGGTAACCGGATAGGATAATGTCAGCAGAGGAAAACCGAATTCAGTGGCAAGATCGCGCTCATATACGCTCCCCACCAATACGGTGGGATCCATGGAATCGTAATACCTTTCATTGCGGTTGCGCGGCCAGATTTCAGTAATATATTTCTTCACGGAAGAGGCGTCGGTATCGAATTTCACCGTCGGTTCCAAACCAGATTCGAAATTCTGAAAGCGCCGGCTCAGGGCCTGCTGCTGTTCATCATCCAAAAAGTCGGTAATTACCGTCAGTTCAGGCAGCCAACCCAATTCGTCGGATAGAAACCTTGAGACCGCCGGAGCGTAATTGGCGTCGCCGACTACGATGGCGTAGCGCTGCAGGTCAATGTCGTTGTAAATGTCAGCCAGTCGTTCGAGATAGGCATAATAAACTTGTTTTTCTTCCTCAACCACAGCCTGAGTCAGGGAGGTGTCAAGCTGCAATGCCTCAGACACCGCATATAAAAAGTCCACGGTAGCGTCCGCCCCGATGGGAAAACCGGTTTGTATATAAGGAATGGCATGTATTTCTTCGAACGTTCTGGCGATGTCGAGGCCATAAACGTCGGAGACCACTATATTCAGAGCGGACTTGCCGGAATTCCTGATGTTTTCCAACGTTTCCCCCTCGCCAAAAAAGGTGTTGACAGTCAGTCCCAGTTGGCTGAGCAGCCGCTTTATTTCTTTCAGATTGCCTTCCCAAAATACGTCCTGGGCCGGTACGATACCCAGCACGTTTACCGAGCGGGGTTCTTTGGCAGGGTATTTTACCGCATATTTCTGTATCAAAGCTTCCAGAACCAGTTCGTAACCGGTATAGGAATTGCCGCGAAAACTGGGAGTATGGACGGCGATAACCGGTTTTTCACTGGCTTCGAACTCGGATACCACTGCTTCCAGGTCGTCCCCGATCATTTCCACCATGCATCCGGTCAGAACCATGTACAGGTCGCCGTCCATTACTTCCAAAGTGGTGGCTATCTGTTCCCGCAAACGTTCCTCTCCGCCAAAAACCACATCCCGTTCCACCACATTACTGCTGGGCAGCGCCAAACCACCGCAATAGCCGCCCCCCAAATAGCCGGCACCGGGATTTATAGCGTTTTGCAGATTATGACCGCATCCTGCTGAAGCGTGGATGATCGGTATGGCCCGGGGGATGGCGCGCAGGGTTCCCAGCGCTCCTCCCAGCGCGCAGGCGTACCGGGGTCTGTCAACGAATTTACTCACAATTGCTTCCTCCATAATTAATAATTAAAACCTTATTCCACTGCAAAAATTTATAGTTTGTTAGTTGAATGTATAAACA
>DATMYB010000323.1:0-3568 GCA_035561215.1 Syntrophomonas sp.
GTCCAAGACTTCATGAACAAAAAGAAAAAATAATCAGCCATCTAAAATGATTTAATATCGTTCAGCAAATTGGGAAATCGTTGTTTTGATATTGTTGCTTACTTTTACGAGAGGAGTGATAAAGTGAAGCTGGCAGTAAAGATTGAAGAAATGAAACAAAGACCATATTACCAGAGTAAGGTAATGCGCGGCTCAGGCCGGCTGGAATCCCCGGATAATTCCCGGCTGCCCTATCGCGAGGATATTAAGCTGGAAATCGAGCGTGCCCAATTGGTTTACGAATCCTACCGGGAAACAGAGGGCGAACCTTTCATTTTACGGAGGGCTAAAGCGCTGGCCTATATTTTTGATAAAAAGCAATTGTATATCCTGCCTGACGAGCAAATTGTCGGAAATATCTGCAGCCAGCCGGGGCATCTGCAGACCTTCCCGGAAAAATTCGGAAGTTGGCTCGACAAAGCGGTCGAAAAGCAATATAAGGGTCTTATTACTGATGAGGACAGAAACCAATTGCATGTGATCCACAAGTATTTTAAAAAAATGGCTGTACATGGTATGGAGAAAAATTATCTTCCTCCGGATGTCATGGCTTACTGGAGATATGACAAACATGGCGCATTTTTATGGATGCATGGCGGACATGTGGGGGTGCCGAACTACGAGAAAATATTCGAAGTGGGGCTAAACGGCATCATTGCGGAAATTGAAGCCAAACTGCAGGGAATTATGACCGAGCAGTATGCGTACGAACATACCCGTGATTTTGTGGAGAAAAAGCGTTTTTATGACGCGGCTTTGATAACCTTGCGCGCGGTAGTCGGATTTGGCCAAAGATTTGCTGAAAAAGCCAGAGCAGAGGCGGAAGCGCAGACGGATGAGCTGAGAAAATCTCAGCTTCTGCAGATTGCCGACATATGCGAATGGGTTCCGGGCAATGCCCCGCGAACGCTGCATGAAGCATTACAGTGTTATTGGTTTGTAAACCTCGGTGCAAGGGTGCTCGACCTGCAATCCTCGGGGTTGGGAGAAAGAATAGATCAATTATTCTATCCGTTTTATAAAAAAGATCTGGAAGCTGGCATACTTGATCGGGCAACAGCGGTTGAACTGGTGGGGAACCTCTTTTTAAAAATGAATGAGGAACCGGAATTGAAACCGCCGGCCCAAGGTGCAGGCGGAGCTACATTAGTTACCCGGGTTACCACCGTTGGAGGGCAGCAGGCCGATGGTACTGACGCTACCAATGATATGACTTATATCATTATGGATGCGAAAAACAAAGTCGGTCTTATTCAGCCGGCTATCGCGGTAAGACTGCATGAAAACACGCCCGCAGCCTTATATGACAAAGTGGTAGAGGACCTTTTAATAGAACCCGGTGTATATTCGTTTTTCAACGATGAAATGATGTATCCTTATTTGAAAAACATAGGGATTCCGGCGGAAGACATTTGGAATTACAGTACTGACGGCTGCATGAGATGGCAGATGCCGGGCAAGGCTGTAGCCCAGCGTGCCTTAGGCGGACAGTTTGTTCTTCCCAAATGCCTTGAATACGCTTTATATCAAGGAATGGACAGGGTAACCGGCGAGCAAACAGGCGCCCGCACCCAAGACCCGTTGAGTTTTGAATCCATAGAAGATGTTATCCAGGCTTATTTGGAGCAGGTTAGATTTTTTGCCGGTAAGCTGGTTACCATCAATAACATTGTTGATGTATTTGATGAGGAATATTTATATCAGCCGTTTTTATCATCACTTTTGGATGACTGTATTGAACAAGGAAAAGATTGCCGTCAGTTTCATTACTTTACCAACAACCTTATCCAGCCGGTGGGGCAGGTAACCTTGGTAAATTCTATCGCTGCCCTGGATAAACTGGTATTTAAAGATAAGAAAATCAGCATGGCGGAAATATTGGCGGCGCTGAAGCATAATTGGGAGGGTCAGGAAGAGCTGCGCCAGATATTCTTGAATGCTCCTAAATTTGGGAATGACGAAAAAGACGTTGATTTACTGGCTCGGGATATATATTCCCGGACCACGCAAGTAGTCCGAAGTTTTAAGAATATTTACGGCGATTCGTATATGGAAGATGGAACGGGAGCTGCCAGCTATTTTGCGACCAGCGGTCTTACCGGAGCTACTCCGGATGGTAGAAGAGCCGGTGATTTATTCAATGACGGAACCATATCGCCCGCATCAGGCACTGATTTAAAAGGCCCTACAGCGGTTTTGATGTCGGTTGCGGAAATTGATCATATAGGCACTTTTACCCAACTGCTCAATCAAAAATTTATGGCCGGATTCCTTCGCGATCACAAAGATACGTTTATTGCCTACCTCAAAACCTGGGTGAAATTAGGAATTCACCATATTCAGTTTAATGTCGTCGATAAAGATACGCTGATCGCAGCCCAACATGACCCGGATGATTATTCGGCGTTAGTGGTCCGACAGGCAGGTTTGGCTGCCTATTTCGTGGATTTGGAAAAAGCGGTTCAGGATGAGATTATAAACCGGACCGAGTATAGTTGCATCTAGGCTATTTGATGATTTGCCGCTGTTATCCTGAGGAGACAGCGGCAAATTAAAAACAACTTTGACTACAACATGATAAAGGCGGAAAAAGCATGTCGGCAGAACGAAACGGGGTAGTCAGCACCATACAGAGGTATTCAATTGATGATGGTCCGGGAATCAGGACGACAGTTTTTCTTAAGGGCTGTCAATTGCGATGCCCTTGGTGTCAAAACCCCGAAACGAAAAACCAATTTCAAGAGATCTATTTCCGGGCCGTAAATTGCATAGGCTGTGGGAAATGTGCGGAAGTCTGCCCGGTTGAGTCGGCCATAAGTCTGGTTGCTGAGCAACGGATTAACCGTCAGCTTTGCATCAGATGTATGAAATGTACCGAGGTCTGTCCTGCCCGTGCCCTCGAAAGCGTGGGAAGAACCATGACGGTCACAGCGGTAATGGATGAAGTTGCCAGAGATGTTCCCTTTTATGAAAGCAGCGGAGGCGGTATTACTATTTCCGGCGGCGAACCTACACTGCAGGCCGCGTTTACCACTGAACTGCTTAAGCAGGCCAAACTGCAGGGGATTAATACTTGCCTTGAGACCAACGGCTATGCGGAAGGCGAAGTTTGGAACGGCATGCTTCCTTACCTTGATTTGGTCCTAATGGATATAAAGCACATGGATCCGGTTATTCATGAGAAATATACGGGCGTATCAAATGCTTTGATACTAAACAATGTACGGGATTTAGCCGCACGGGTGGAAATTATTATAAGAGTGCCCCTGATTCCGGAATTTAATGATTCCGGACAATTTGTTGAGGACTTGGGAAAATTCCTCGGCAGCATACCGCAGATAAAAGAAGTCCATTTAATACCGGTCCATAGCTACGGTTCTTCAAAATACATCATGCTGGGAAAAAATGAAGAGATTTATCCTAACTTGAATCCCTCATCCCTGGGAAACAAAGTGGAGGAGTTTAAGGGGCACTTGGAACAATACGGGCTGATGGTGAAAGTTATAAAGTAAAGTCAGCTGAAGTGTAC
>DATMYB010000324.1:0-2969 GCA_035561215.1 Syntrophomonas sp.
TGTATAACCCACATGAACGTCTTCAAAGAACAATTTTTTCACCTCCCCCCTGGCTTAACAGCAGATCAAAAACATCATACTAAATGTTTAAGCTGATTTAATGTTATCATAAGCTTATAGCAAAAGTGAACGAGTGTTCACTACATATTGGCAGATAATATTAAGGGGGAGTTGCAGTGGAGACCAGAGATGCAATTATAGGCAGGCGCAGCGTAAGAAGGTATACGGAGCAGCCCATAAGCGACGCGGATTTACAGGACATAATTACCGCCGGCCTGTATGCGCCTTCAGCCGTGGATCTTCAACCCTGGTACTTTGTAGTGGTTAGAAGCCCTGAGAAGCTTGAGGAACTGCGGGAATTCATGAGCGAGGTCTATGACCGAACGGAACCGGTCCTGCTCAAGCGTTTTGCCAAGCACCCGGCTATTGTCGCTGAAACCAGGGTGTTCCTCAAAAGCCTGGGCGGCTCCCAGTGCTGTATTCTGGCTTTTCTCTATAAACCGGATTATCCCGATAAAAGGGTCGTCATGCAGAGCACCAGCGCCGCCATTCAAAATATGCTTTTAGCCGCCTATGACAAGGGCGTCGGTTCCTGCTGGATGACTGCCGCTTTGAGCGCGGGAATGGATGAAGACCTGCGCCTCAAATACGCACCGGAACAGGGTGATTTTATTGCCGCCATAACCTTCGGCTACCCGTCTTATACGCCCAAGGCTCCGCGCCGAAAGGATGGCAGGTATGAAATAATCTAGGAATTTAAACTATTTATCCGGGTTGTAGCTATCCATGATTCTGTCAACTGCGAAAGTTTATTATCTTATAGAGGTTTTCTTGGTCGCTTTGAGCTGCGTTCCCTTTAAACAATACAGACCGCCTTCCCAACGCCAAGAGGCAGGGACGGCTCTTGGCAAGGCAAAAGAACCCTCCCTCCTTCTCTCTTTGCCTCGCCCAACGCCACATAATAAGCCGCTTGCGGGGGGAAAATAAGCTGTACTAACAAAAGGGGGAATTATTATGTGCTTCTTATGGGTAGATATGGACAACAGACCCTGGAATGAATACACAAAAGAATTCAAAAAAAACCACCCTGCGAAAACCAGAAGCCGGAAATCTCAATAAGCATCTTGCAAAGAGGGGGAGACTCATGATCAAAAACCATCTGGACGCTGAGAATCGTCTTAGGTTAAGCATGCGCTATTTGTTATAATTTGATCAGACAGGGGGTGCGCATCATATGAGAAAAATTCAGGTGTTTAGCGTATTGTTGTTTCTGGCTTTCTTGATGGGCTGCAGTACAACTAATGATCCATCCAGCAATCAAAACACGCCATCTGCTCCCGTTACAAGCAATACCGCCGCAAACCTTCAGCTTGTAGAAGCTTACCCTAATCTGGTTTTTAATCAACCTTTAGAATATAGGCATGCCTTTGACAATAGCGACAGGGTTTTTGTAGTTGAAAAAGCCGGTCGAATCTTAGTGTTCCAGAATAATCCCCAGGTTCAGTCTTGGCAAGTTTTTCTTGATCTGACCGGCCGGGTCGACAGCAATTCTTCCGAGCAGGGTCTGTTAGGTTTGGCTTTTCATCCCGACTACAAGAATAACGGCCTTTTCTATGTGAATTATACTGCCCGCAACAGCACCATAGTGGCACGTTACAGGGTAAATCCCGGCGATCCCAACCAGGCTTTATCAGATAGCGAAGAAGTCATCCTTACCTTCAACCAGCCCTTTGATAATCATAACGGGGGTCATTTAAGCTTTGGTCCGGACGGCTACCTCTATATAGCGTCCGGGGATGGCGGATTGGCGGGCGATCCCCAAAACAACGCTCAAAACCGCGGCAACCTGTTAGGAAAAATACTGCGCATCGATGTAGATAAGCCCGGTAACGGGACAGCCTACAGCATCCCGCCCGATAATCCTTTTTTCGGAAACCAGGAAGGATTTAGAGAAGAAATCTACGCTTATGGTTTGAGAAATCCGTGGAAGTTCAGCTTCGATCAGGGCCGAGCTTGGCTGTGGGCAGCCGACGTAGGTCAGAGCAAAATAGAAGAAATCGACATCATCCAAAAAGGAGCCAATTACGGATGGCGTAAAATGGAGGGCAGTCTTCCCTATCTAGCGGTGGGAAGTATTGACCAGACCGGACTGACTTCACCGGTTTGGGAATACCAGCATCCTACCGGCAATTCTATCACGGGAGGCTATGCCTATTACGGTAAATTAACTCCCAGCTTAAATGGGGCCTACATCTATGGCGATTTCGGCACCGGTATGATTTGGTCCCTACGGCTTGATGAAAATATGAAACCGGATAACCGGACCTTGTTTGATACCGATCTGAATATCTCATCCTTCGGATTAGATCAAAACAATGAGCTGTATGTAGTTGATTATAAAGGCAAAATATACAAGTTCATCGAATCTTGACAGCCCTTATTTAAACTTATTCGACGTTAAATAAGAATGTCCTAACGTTTTCTGTAAAAGTCTTCCTATTCTCATACTATCACAGATTAAGCGCTATAACGGCAGGCGATAGATAAGCTCTTTTTTCCAGGGTGGTAAAAAAAGCTCTCCATCCGGGCGTTGTCAAAACAGCTACCTGTTCGTCCCATGGCAACCTGTTATTTGACGCTTACTTTTTATCCTTATTCTCTCCAAAAGAGAAACCCGTTTCCAGGATTGGCGTGCTGAAAACGGGCTTTGTCTACAGTCTGAAACCCCCTTGATAGGAGTTTATCGCTCATCCACGTAATAATATTTAGCCTATGCTCAATTCATGAGCATATTCATAGGAGATAATCTGACCAATGGCAGTCTCAATCCAAGCTTTTTCTAAATGAGATTTTGCGGCAATACTACTTGAA
Source organism: Syntrophomonas sp. (assembly GCA_035561215.1). Classification (GTDB taxonomy): domain Bacteria; phylum Bacillota; class Syntrophomonadia; order Syntrophomonadales; family Syntrophomonadaceae; genus Syntrophomonas_B. The sequence goes on from DATMYB010000324.1 coordinate 2,872, forward strand.
GTATCATTTTTAAATGATTCATACACATAATCTAAAGTTTCAATTTCTTCTTTAGTAAATAAGCAAAGATCTGGCTCTCCAATAGCTCTGTATAGTTC
>DATMYB010000325.1:0-2850 GCA_035561215.1 Syntrophomonas sp.
GTGTTGGTATATGGCATACCGGAATTCCGGCTTCCCAAGACCATTGTTGAGAAAGAAATTGATTCTATAAAAGAATTAGGCGTCGAGATCAGAAATAACATGGTGGTTGGGAAAATCAACTCCGTTGATGAGCTCTTAGAATCGGGTTTTGATGCGGTATTCGTTGGGACGGGTGCAGGACTGCCTTATTTCATGAATATACCTGGCGAAAATCTCAATGGCGTGTATTCTGCCAATGAATTCTTGACCCGAACCAACCTGATGAAAGGATATCTTTTTCCCAATTACACGACACCTGTTAAAGTGGGAGAACGGGTAGCTGTGATAGGTGCGGGTAATGTGGCAATGGACAGCGCTCGAACCGCACTGCGGTTGGGTGCCAGGGAGGCCTACATTGTGTATCGCCGTTCCGACAAAGAGATGCCTGCTCGCCACGAAGAAATCGAACATGCCAAAGAAGAAGGCGTTCAATTTGCATTACTTACCAGCCCGCTGGAAATTCTGGGCGATGCAGACGGATGGGTCAGCGGCATGATCTGTCAGCAGTATGAATTAGGGGAACCTGATGCCTCAGGCAGGAGAAGTCCGGTGCCGATTAAAGGTGCTACCTACAAAATGGATATAGACACGGTTGTTATGGCCATCGGACAGGGCCCCAATCCGCTTGTGCCGAGCACAACTCCGGATCTGACTGTGAATCATCATGGGAACATTGTTGCTGACCTTACCAATGGAAAGACCAGCAAAGTGGGTGTTTTTGCCGGCGGAGACATCGTAACCGGTGCCGCTACGGTTATTCAAGCTATGGGAGCGGGGAAAAAAGCTGCTGCCGCTATACACGAATATCTAACCTCAAACGCTGCCTGGTAAATTGAGCCCTGACGATGCCTGGCAAAATGACTTATAAAGTAAAGGAGTAATTATCATGGGAGCAAATTTTGCTTATCGAAATACTAGAGATTTTGAATTCATTCTACAGGAATGGCTGCCCACTGAAAAAGTATTTTCATATGATCAATTCGCCGGATACTATTCAAAAGAAGATGTTAAATCCATATTTGAGCCTATCTTAAAGTTCTGCAAAGAAGTAGTTGAGCCTGTCAACGAAGCAGGGATTAATACCCCATCAAAGTTTGTGGACGGTAAAGTTATATCTCCCCCTGGAATGGGCGATTTATTCCACAGGCTCCAGGAAGAAGGATGGGGAACCAGTAATATTAGCGAAGAAGAGGACGCTATGGTTCTGCCCCATATACTATATGCGATGATCTGGGAGATGATTGGCGCTGCGAATCCTTCCTTGACTCCTTATATTGAGCTAACTGATGGATCGGCTGGGTTGATTCAGACCTTTGGGGATGAAAACCTTAAGAAAACGTTTTTGCCTAAAATGATGGATGGCAGCTGGTCTGGAACCATGTGTTTAACAGAACCCAGCGCCGGATCGGATGTAGGCGATATATTATCAAAGGCTTATCCAACCGATGATCCGAGAATATTCAAAATTAAAGGAACCAAAATATTCATCACCGGTGGAGACAATGATTTTACGGAAAATATTATCCACCTATATCTGGCCCGAGTTGAAGGAGCTAAACCAGGAACGGCGGGAATCTCCCTTTTCATTGTTCCCAAGTACTGGGTTAACGAAGATGGAAGCCTTGAGGACAATGATGTTGTGACTACCGGGATCGAGCATAAAATGGGCCTTTTGGGTTCGATTACAGCCTCATTAAGTTTCGGTGATAACAATAATTGTAGAGGATGGCTGCTCGGTGTTAATCCTTTGCAGAATGACGGAGCAGGAAATGGAATGGCCCAAATGTTCCAGATGATGAATCTGGCCCGGTTGGAAACGGGTTTATCAGCTCTTTCCATGCTTTGCAATGGATATTACAATGCTAGAGATTACTGCAAAGACCGGATTCAGGGTAGACCATATGTAAATCCCAAGGGAGAAAGGGTACCTATTATTAACCATGAAGATATTAAGAGAACCCTTCTCATGGGTAAAGCGCATATGGAAGCAATCAGAGCCATGATTTATAAAACCTTTTTTGCTTTTGATGTTCGTCACCGGGACAGCGATCCCGTAGCCCGGAAAAAAGCTTCGAATCTCGTTGAGGTGACCACTCCTTTATGCAAAGCCTATACGAGTGATGAAGCCTGGTGGCTGCTTGGTGAAGCTCTTCAGACCTATGGAGGCTATGGCTACATGAATGAATACCCCATAAGTCAGATTGCCCGTGATGTAAAGATCTATTCCATTTGGGAAGGCACCAACTTTATTCAATCCCTCGACCTGGTCGGACGTAAATGGTCTATGGAAAAAGGGCAAATATTTGATGAGTTTATTCAGGACATCAAAAATTTCTACGAGGCCAACAGGCATAATGAAGCGTTTTTAAAAGAGTTTATAATTCTAGGAGATGCCATTGAGGCTTATGCGAAAATAAAGAATACTATGCAAGATTTCAAAAAAGACCAGTGCCCGGAGATGATTCCGCTATTTTCGCGAAGAGTCCTGACCGCTACAGCTCAATTATATGCCGGCAGTTTAATTCTTGATCAAGCCATCATTGCGGATAAAAAGGCGAGAGAAATTGGTTGCGATCATTATGATTACGAATTTTACTGCGGCAAGATAGCTTCGGCAAAATACTATTTGTGTAATGTAGTGCCCAATGTTATGAATACAGCAGTCATATTAAAACATGCCGATGCATCGGCTATCGATATTCCCATAGGAGCATTTGAATACTAATGAACCCAAAAATACGGCTAAACGAGGTGGAGAGAAGCAAATTTAATTTGCTTCCCTCTACTTTGGGTTGTACTTTAACCTAACAG
>DATMYB010000326.1:0-4333 GCA_035561215.1 Syntrophomonas sp.
ATGTGGAATAAGCCGGTATGGGCAGGAAAATTCCTTGAAAAACATTTTTAAAAATTGCTTTTAAACAGTATGGCACAGAAGTTGCTTTTTTAAAAAGACAAATTGAAAAATGCTTGAATTTTCCTCCTATTGAGAAATGCGGGAGGAAAACGGAGCAAATTTGAAAGGTGGTAGAAATGATTATGAAAGAGTGCGTATTAGTTGATGGCATCCGCTCAGCCAATGTCAGGGCCAATGCCAAAAAAGGGTGGTTTCGTAATGTCCGTATCGACGAAGTTTTGACAACTGTATACGATGAATTGTTTGCCCGCAACCCGCAGGTAAACCCCGAAGATGTTGAAGCGGTATTTTGCGGTTGTGCCAACCAGACCGGCCAGACCTTTGATGTCGGTCGTTTGGCATGGTTGGCCGGCGGTTATCCGGAATCTGTTGCCGCCAATACCATTTGTCAGCAATGTCCTTCCGGCATGTCCGCCATTGAGCATGCCGCCCGGGCGATCATGGTTGGAGAAGGCGATATTTATATTGCAGCAGGCGTAGAAGACATGCTGCATGTACCCATGGGAGCGGGGGCGGAATTTCCGCCCAGAGTCACCGAAAGATATGGAAGTATAAATGATATTCTGATGGGACCGACCGCTGAGAAAGTGGCGGAATTGTGGAAGCTGAATGCGGAAGAAATGCGGCAGGTTGCTTATTGGAGCAATAAAAAGGCGGCGGCTGCACGCGATGCAGGCAAATTTGACAATGAAATCGTTCCCATTGAGGGAGAAGACGATGATGGGAACAAGTTTATGGTCAAAACCGACCAATGGATCAGAGATGATATCACCATGGAGTCTATGGCGGCCATGAAATCTCCCTTTAAAGAAAATGGCGTTATTACCGCCGCTCTTTCCTCGCCATTGACCGCCGGAGCTTGCGCGGTTATTTTGATGAGCCGTGAAAAAGCTGATGAACTGGGCTGCGATTATACGCTGAAATACACAGCCGGCGCAATGGCCGGCAACGATCCGACCATCATGGGAGTTGGGCCGGTTCCGGCGATTATAAAAGTTTTGGCCCGGGCCGGTATCAAAATTAACGATGTGGGGGTATTTGAACTCAACGAAGCCTTTGCCAGTCAAACCCTGGTTTGTTTGAGGGAACTGGGAATAGAACAGAACGCACCCTTTGAAAAGACCAATATATGGGGAGGCGCTTTAGCCTTAGGACATCCGCTGGGTGAATCGGGATGCCGGCTGGTGGTTACGCTCAATAATATTATGAAAACAGACAAATCCGATGCCAAATACGGGGTAGCAGCACTCTGCGGAGGATTCGGAAATGGCAATGCCACCTTATGGGAAAGAGTTAAATAAATCGGATGGGGACAAGTACCTGGGGCGAATCGGAGGGAGGCAATCCAATAACCGGTTTCCTTTCTGCAAGCGGGTTTTACAGGTCTGCCCCACAATGGGACAGTCAAGCATGAAAATGAGCAGCTAAATTCGCGGGAGGAGGGGCAATTTGTCAACGAAGCCTGGTGAAATACAAGGGAAGACTATTCAGGAGATGAGTATTGGGGATTTGACTTCATTCAGAAAAACCATTACCGAAACGGATGTTCATCTTTTTGCCGGTATTACCGGAGACATGAATCCGCTTCACATTGATCAATCATATGCAGCGACCACCCAGTTTTCCAAAACGCTGGCCCATGGTGTTATCGGAGTGGGAATGCTGGTGGGGGTAATGGCCAGAGAATTGCCGGGCGGCGTCCTATTAGGGGAGAGTGTCAAGTTTCTTCAACCAGTATTCATTGGAGACACCATAACGGCTTTAGTAAAAGTCATAGATAAAAATGAGGATAAAGATCTGATTACATTCCAAATCTGGTGTGAGAATCAAAACGGAGCCACCGTTATGGAGGGTGCAGCGCAAGGTTTAGTAAAGAAAAGGCGGTGAGCAATAAAGATGGGCATGCAGTACAAAACCATCAAATACAGCATCGATGAGGCGGGTATCGCGCTGGTCATATTGAATCGGCCGCAGGCACTTAACGCTCTGAACCTTGAAATGTTTAGCGAATTGGACAGCCTGTTCGATGAATTGAAAGAGAACCGCCAGGTCAGAGCGGTCATCCTTACCGGTGAAGGCGACAAGGCTTTTGCTGCCGGAACCGACGTGAATATGATGAAAGGTTTGCATCCTGCTGAAGTCAGCGAACGTGGCTTGCTGGTTAACCGGGCGCAGGGGAAGATCGAAAACTTCCCTTACCCGGTGATTGCCGCTGTCAATGGTTTGGCATTGGGGGGCGGCTGTGAGTTGGCCATGGCATGTGATATTCGTATCGCCAGCACTTCAGCCAAATTTGGACAGCCGGAAATTAATCTTGGCATCATACCCGGGGGCGGAGGAACCCAGAGATTGCCTCGCTTGATTGGCATAAGTCTGGCCAAAGAACTGGTCTACACCGGAGATATCATTGATGCCCGGCGCGCTTGGGAAATCGGACTCGTCAACAAGGTTGTGCCTCCGGAAGAATTACTCAATGAAGCCAGACAATTGGCCGCCAAAATAGCCGCAAAGTCTTTGCCGATCCTCAGTCTGGCCAAAACGGCTATCAGCGCCGGCTGCGATGAGGATTTAATCAAGGGTCTGCAATTTGAAATGAAATGTTTTACGGCCTGTTTTAAAACGGAAGATCAGCAGGAAGGCATGCAGGCTTTTACAGAACGACGGAAACCAGTCTTTAAAGACCGGTAATACGAAAGGGGACAGCATCATGCAAATACAAACAATAGGTGTCATTGGAGCCGGCACGATGGGCAGCGGCATCGCCCAGGTAAGTATTGAGGCCGGATATACTGTGTTCCTTCAGGATATAAATGAAAATTCCCTGGTCAAAGCCAGGGCCGGTATTGAAAAGAATTTTGACAAGATGATCAGCAAAGGAAAAATAACGGAAGCAGATATGATTGCTGCCATGGATCGTCTTACCTGTACCACTAATCTGGTAACCGCCTGCAAGGATGCCGACCTGATGATTGAGTCTGTCTTTGAAAATTTAGAGATTAAACAGAATATGTTCCAAGAATTTGAGAGACTATGCAAACCTGAAGCCATTCTGGCCAGCAATACTTCAGCTCTCCCCATCACTGAAATCGGCAGCATTATTAAACGCAAAGACAAGGTGATCGGCCTCCATTTCATGAATCCGGTACCCATGATGAAAGGTTTGGAGATCATTCGCGGACAGCTTACCTCGGATGAAACGTTGGCGACGACTCTGGAATATGTCAAACAAATCGGGAAAGAAGCGGCTATGGCAGTTGACTATGCCGGTTTTATTGTCAGCCGTCTGCTGAACGTGCTGGTGAACGAAACCATCAAACTGATTGAGGAAGGCAACACACCCGAAGATATTGACAAGGCCATGCAGCTTTGCGCCGGACATCCCATGGGACCATGCAAGTTGATGGATCTTTCCGGGCTGGATATTTCCCTGCACGGGATGGAGACGCTGGAACGGGATCTCGGCCCCAAATATAAGCCCCATCCGATGATAAAGAAACGGGTTATGGCGGGCTTGTTGGGGGTTAAATCAGGCGAAGGGTTCTATAAGTATTAAGCCTGTATCGGTATGGCTGATTATTTAATACAGAGAGGGAAATGTTGTGAGGAGTAACAAGGAGTTATTTAATTTAACAGGCCAAGTAGCAATCGTAACAGGCGGCGCCTATGGATTGGGTTACCAACTGGCTCATTCTCTTGGAGAGGCCGGCGCCAACCTGGTGATTGCCGCCAGAAAAGTGGACCGATGCAAAGAAAGCGCCGCCAACTTGGAAAGGGAACTGGGGATTAAAGTATTGCCGGCTCGTCTGGACCTGACCATACCGGATGAAATTGATGCTCTGGTCGAAGTTGTTCAAAAGGAATACGGCAAGGTGGACATATTGGTAAACAATTCAGGAGTTGTAACATATGGTCGCAATGAATGGGAACACTCTTTGGAAAACTGGCGGATGATATTGGACACCAATCTTACCGGCTTATGGCTGATGTGCCAAAAATTTGGCTCCATGATGGTCCGGCAAAATTACGGCAGGATCATAAATATTTCTTCCCTGACGGGGATGGTAGGGGTTCCGACCCATACCATAAGCGCGCCTGCTTATAACGCCTCCAAGGCGGCAGTTTTGGGGCTAACCAGGGATCTGGCGGTGAAATGGGCCAAAAAGGGAGTGACGGTAAATGCCCTGGTGCCAGGCTGGTTCAACAGTGATATGGTCGAAGAATTTCAGTCAAGTAAGCATTTGCAAAAAGTTTTTGCGGATATAAATAAATACTA
>DATMYB010000327.1:0-2898 GCA_035561215.1 Syntrophomonas sp.
CTTTATTATTATATAGCTTGAAAATCAGATCATTGACTAAGGAAGTGAATATAATTTATATGGATTTCTCCGCCGAATATAAAAAAAAATTAATCTCTGCCGACGAAGCGGCCCGTCTGGTCAAATGCGGCGACTGGGTACAAATGGGCGAATTTGTGATGCAGCCCAAGGATTGCGACGCCGCTCTGGCCAGACGCAAAGACGAACTGAAAGACGTTAAAATCCGTCTTACTGCCATGAGCTGGTTGTCGGAAGTGTGCAAGGTTGATCCCGACCGCCAGCACTTCATCATGAACGACTGGCATTTTTCTGGAACCTCCAGACAGTTGATGGATAAGAATCTGTGCTCTTACATTCCCCTTACCTATCATGAAGCGGGCAGTTTGTATGAAAATTTTCTCGATATCGACGTTAGTTTTCAACCGGTAACCTCCATGGACAAAGATGGTTTCTTTAATTTCAGCACATCCAACTCCATGGCTTCCTACACTACCAGAAAAGCCCGACAACTGGTGGTTGAAGTTAATTCATCCGCTCCGACTTGTCTGGGCGGGATGGGAGAATCCGTTCATATTTCCCAGGTCGATTATATTGTTGAAAGCAGCACCAATCCTAAATTGACCAATCTGCCCGAGCTGCCCGTATCAGATACCGACCGTAAAATTGCCGCCCATGTGATGGAATTAATGTGTGACGGCGCCTGCGTGCAGTTGGGGATCGGCGCGATGCCCAATGCGGTAGGCGCATTGATTGCGGGCTCTGATTTGAAGGATTTAGGCGTCCATACCGAAATGTTATGCGATTCCTTTGTGGATATGTATAACGCTGGAAGAATTACCGGCGACAAAAAGACGTTGGATCGGGGCAAGATGGTATACACTTTTGCTATGGGCACCGACAATCTCTATAATTTCCTGGATCACAATCCAGTCTGCGCCAGCTACCCGGTGCATTACTGCAACGATCCGCACATCATCGCCCAAAACGACAACGTTATCGCTATCAATAATGCTCTGGAAGTGGACATCTATGGACAGGTGGCCTCAGAAGCCTCCGCCGGCCGACAGATTTCCGGAACCGGCGGACAATTGGACTACATCATCGGGGCTTTTCATTCCAACGGCGGCAAACCAATTATCGCCCTCAGTTCGACAGTGAAAAAATCGGATGGTACTACGTCCTCACGTATTACCCCAGGTTTAATTCCCGGGACCATTGTAACGGTTCCCCGCTCAATCGCTTCTTATATTGTTACCGAATATGGTGCTTTTAATATGAAGGGCAAGAGCACCTGGGAACGGGCGGAAGGGCTAATTAGCATTGCCCACCCTGATTTTCGTGATGAATTGATCCAAGCCGCCGAAAAAGCCAGGATCTGGCTACGGACCAATAGACTTGGTGCCTAATAAAAGCCACTCATTCAAATTATAAGATGCCACAGAAAGCAATCTAAAAATTGAAATAGGAGGGTTTTAGAATGGATTTTCGTCTAACCGAAGAACAAGAAATGATTAGGTCAATGGCTGCGGACTTTGCCGCCAATGAAATAGTTCCTTTTGCTGGGGAATGGGACAAAGCCGATACGGTTCCCTTTGATACCATCGCTAAGATGCAGGAGCTGGGATTAATGACTATCGGCGTACCTGCCGAATACGGCGGAGACGGCCTGGACTGGCTATCCAAATATTTGGTGGCTGATGAAATCTCTCAGGGAGATGCCGGTATGGGCACTACGCTAATCGCTTCCAGCCTGCTGGCTTCCGACCCCATCTGGGTTGGCGCTAACGACGAGCAGAAAAAATGGTGGTATGGCCGCATGCTGGAAGGCGCGGTCTGCGGTTTCTGCCTGACCGAGCCCGGAGCCGGCTCCGATGCCCTGGGTATGTCCTGCAAATGCATTAAAGATGGCAATGACTATATCCTAAACGGCACCAAGCAGTTTATCACCAACGGCGGCTTTGCCCAAAATTTCTCGGTATTCGCCACCCTGGACAAAAAATTGGGCAACAAAGGACTATGCGCCTTTATGGTCGACAGAAATTTTCCCGGTGTATCCATCGGGCCGAAAGAAGATAAAATGGGCATCAGAAGCAGCAGTACTACCCAGGTTATTTTTGAAGATGTAAAGGTTCCCAAATGGATGATGCTTGGTGAAGAAGGCAAGGCGACTTCCATCCTGATGGAAACCCTTGACCTTTCCCGTACCGCGGTAGCGGCTATGGCCACCGGTATTGCGACGGCAGCTTTAAAGGCAGCAACTGCTTATGCCAATGAAAGACAACAGTTTGGCAAACCGATAGCTGCCTTCCAGGCCGTTTCCTTCATGTTGGCTGACATGGCTACGGCCGTTGAAACGGCCCGGCTTCTCTATCAAAAGGCCGCATGGCTGCAGGATAATGATTTGCCCTTCAAGATGGCCTCCAATATGGCTAAAATGTATGCTGCTGATACTGCCATGAAAGTTTCTGTCGACGCGGTTCAAGTCTATGGCGGATATGGCTATACCAAAGAATATCCGGTGGAAAAATACATGCGTGACGCCAAGATCATGCAAATTTTCGAGGGGACCGTTCAGGTGCAACGGATGGTTATTGGCAAGTATTTAAGCCAGTGTGGCTATACTTCTTACGTATAAATTACAAAGCTGCTCTCAATTCCTTTATCCTCTTTCCTTTATCAGGGCAATGTTCGTTAGAGCATTGCTCTGAAATGTTGGTGTGCTCGATATGGGAGCAGTCTAAAGGGAATATCCGCTTGATAGATCAACCTTCAGATTTTGAAAAACGATCAGGAAAAGACTTTGTCTCCTACACTAAACTGACGAGCTTGCCCAGAAAAAAGGAGTATCTTCCAACCGAAAATACTCCTGTCAAAGACCACTTAATAATCCGGTTAATA
>DATMYB010000328.1:0-2663 GCA_035561215.1 Syntrophomonas sp.
GATTATGACGTCATGAATAAGGGCGAACTTACCTCAAGGCAGAACGGATATGTCGGCGGATATATCGGCGGATCCATGACGAAAAAACTCGTTAAAATGGCCGAACAGCAGATGGAAGGCGACAAAAGCATCAAACAATAAACATACAAATAGGACAGTGAAAAAAATACCAACGTCTATACTGCTATAAATGTTGGTATTTTAATTTTGCTGCTCCTGCGTTGTTAAGCGTTCCATTTGCAGGCCAATATAGGCCGTATCACATAGAAATACTTTTTCGCTTTGACAAAAGCGCCTTTCAAGTATTCCCTGTAATTGCCCGCCGCTGTATTCAGATAATGATCGCGGGTTTTTTCCAGCTTCAAGTAAAATTCCTTTTCCTTTTTCCCCTTTTTCTATCTGCTCCAGTTTCCGTGTTATCTCTGTCATCATGATCACTCACCTGCCTTAAAATTATAGATAGGTTTGATAATCTTGACAATATCTGCCGTAGGTCCGATGTTGTCCACGATATCACGCATATCTTTATAAGCCATTGGACATTCATCAAGGGTATCCTTGCTCACTGAAGTTGTATAAATGTCCTTCATCTGTTTCTTAAACTCAGATACAGTAAAAGTGTTGCGGGCCTGTGTCCTGCTCATCAGTCTGCCTGCGCCATGCGGCGCCGAGCTGTTCCAATCCTCATTCCCTTTTCCGATACAAATCAGGCTGCCGTCACGCATATTGATCGGAATCAATAGTTTTTCACCCGATTTCGCCGAAACCGCACCTTTGCGCAATACCATCGCGTTCATATCGATGTAATTATGTATTGTTGTAAATTGGTCTGTGACTTCCAGCTTCATCCCTTTTATAATTTCATCCACCATTGCCTTACGGTTTAACTCCGCAAAACGCTGCACCAGGTGCATATCATGAATGTAATCTTCAAAGAGATCTTCCGCTACAAAAGCCAGTGAATGCGGGATATCCGTCAGGACCTGTCTTTTAAGCTCTGTAATGGCTGTTTGAATTTCCTTTTCCCGTCCTTGAGATTTGAGTTCTGCGATCAGGTCATTTACCGACCTCTGGTCGTTTTTATTCAAGCGCTGGTATCCCAGGTCCTGATAAAGTGTCGCCACTTCCTTTCCCAGATGGCGGCTTCCCGAATGAACAACGATGTATAAATGGCCATCCTCATCTTTGGAAGCCTCGATAAAATGATTTCCTCCACCCAGCGTCCCAATGCTTCTTGCTGCTCTGCCAAGATTCACCTTATCACAGCATCGTAATTGTCCTAAATCGATTTCATCATTGTATTTATGAAAGGTATCCCTGATATTCATTCCTGACGGTATTTTTTCATAGATCAGCTTGTCCAGTTTTTCAAGCTCAATATGTTTCTCTGAAATTTGGATCGTTTCCATTCCGCAGCCAATATCCACCCCGACAAGATTGGGTACAATCTTGTCGGAAATGGTCATGGTCGTTCCGATTGTGCAGCCTGCCCCCGCGTGAACATCCGGCATAATACGGATTTTGCTTCCGCTGGTATATTCCATATCGCACAATTGCCTGATCTGTGCGACAGCAACCTCTTCTATTTTGTCAGTAAACACTTTTGCAATCGAGAATTCTCCCTTTATTTCAAACATTGTCTTCACCTTCTCGTCACCGGGGTTCCAATTAAGCCCCTTCGTTAAGCCCCTTTCAGTATTTTTGTCAATTGCGAGAGCAGATCGGTTCCGCCGCTGACGCTTATGCTGCCGACATTCTCGCAGATTTTTTCAAGATATTCAAGCTCCTTGAGTTTATAAAGAGTCTGGTTTTCCTCCATAAGTTTTGCCGTATTTAACAAGCTTCTCGTAGAAGCGACCTCCTCACGTCTGGTGATTACATTTGCCTGAGCCTTTTTCTCCGCGATCAATACAGTATTCATTATATCACGGATCTCTCCCGGCAGAATGATGTCTTTCACACCGGCATCCACAACCGTAATAAAGTAATCCTTCTCTTTTTCTTTCAGCTTTTTAAACGCGAATTCAGATATTTGCTCCTTATTCTCCAGGATCTCATCCAAACGATACTTCCCGATATATTCGCGGAGCGCAAGCTGCAGGGTAACGTGCATCTGCTGCTCATAATCGTCGATTTCCGTAAAGATCCTGACATAGTCCGCTATTTTATAGTGACAGACAAAGTTTATTCGAAGCGCCACTTTATCGAGCGTTAATATTTCCTGGCCGGCGATATCCATTTGCATCAGCCTGGTATCAGTATAGCCGACTTCAATTTTCGTACCGTTATTCCAGAAGTAATAGGTGCCTTCATTCAGCAGCTTAACGAATTTCTGGTCAAAATAAAGTCTGGCTTTCAGGTACTGAGCTACCTCAATTCTATAGTAATGCTTTTTCGGAATGTATGTAAAAATGAACTTCGGAATGCTGTCGCCCACTTCCGGATTCTTAATGTCAATTTCTTTGAATTCATGTTGATCGTATATTGCCCAGTATGCATACTTTCCGCTCTGCAGGCACTCGCTGAATTTGCCGTTAACGTAATGGAGAACCAGTGTCTCGTCTTTTACATCTATCACGGCCAACTGTCTTGCAAGTTCTTCATCCTTGAGAAATACAGAAAGATCATAACCCGCAAGTTCAAACTCATCAGAAGTATTCATA
>DATMYB010000329.1:0-2323 GCA_035561215.1 Syntrophomonas sp.
GCGAAACGCTGGGCCCACTCACCTCCACGTACTCTGTAGTGTGCCGGCATCCTCGCTGATAGTGTACAACAAAATTCACGCGAAGGCCGACGGTTTCATCCCGTTTTGTGCCTTTCGCAGAAAGGCATGGTCATAAACATGGAAACTATTCGAATTGCCAAAAATGCATTTGATAAGCTTATAGAGATTTGTGCCATTATATCGACGATAGCTATAGTGCTTATTATGTTTTTAAATGTCATCGATACCATTTGCATATGGCTGGAAATACCGGTGTATGGAATATTCGAGCTTAACGGCCTGCTGGTGGGGATCAACCTGTTCTTAGGCCTGGCGCTGGTGCAGAAAAACAGGAAGCACGTTACGGTCAAAATTATCGGCGAGTCCCAATCATATATTGCCAACCTGATTTTAACGTTTCTTCCCTATGTAATGGGCAGCGTGTTTTTCAGCTGGCTGACCTACATATGCTGGGGCAAACTAATTGTGGCCATTAAAACGCATGAAGTGATCCAAGGTCTGGTTCAATTCCCCCTATGGCCGTTGAAGAGTGCCTTTGCTTTCGGAATGTTGCTGTTAACCATCCAGCTATTGATTGATTTGATCATGGAAATTCATAAATGGCGCCGCAATCCATCTGAGAAAATATCAGGCAAGACTGCGGATTGTAGAGTGGGGGAATAGCAGAATGACAACAGCGATCATTGGCATACTTATAGTTCTAACTTTTATTGTACTGGGAATGCCCATAGCGACGTCCCTTTTTGTGGTGGGATTTGGAGGCATCTGGTATCTGACAACCTTTGTTACGGCATCTTCGGCAATACATTATACGCCGCTGGGATCTCTGGTCGGCAGTGATTTGGCTTCACTGCCCTTGTTCATGATGATTGGAGCTTTTGCTCTTTCGTCAGGAGTAGCTACCGATGGCTACAAGACCGCACGCTCTTGGCTGGGTAGACTGCCTGGAGGATTGGGGATAGCCACGATTGCAGCTGCAGCTGCTTTTTCCGCTTGTTCTGGTTCCAGTGTAGCCACCGCAATGACCATGGGGAAATTGTCCATCAAAGAAATGCAGGAGGCGCAGTATGACGACAGTCTGGCCGCAGGCATATGCGCAGCCGGAGGGCTTTTAGACATCCTGATTCCTCCTAGCGGCGCGCTGGTCTTGTATGGCATTGTCAGCGGCGAATCCATATCCAAGCTGCTTATGGCCGGTATAATACCGGGGCTGGTTCTGGCTCTGGCGTTTATATTTATAATAGTGGGTACGGCATTATTAAAGCCCCACAAGGCTCCGATCATCAAAACCAAGATTTCCTGGCGGGAAAAAATTCGCTCCTTGCCGTATGGCATTGGAATCGTGGCAATTTTTGGACCGGTTTTTATCGGACTTTATACGGGGATTTTTACCCCGACGCAGTCTGCGGCATGGGGCGCTTTCATTGCTTTTCTGCTGCTGCTTTTAAAAGGCAAAGGGTTATGGCAAAGATTTAAAACTGCCTGCGTTGACAGCGCTGAAGTAAACGTCGCCATTCTTTTTCTCATGCTGGCCGCCTACGTTTTTTCCAATTTTCTGGTTATAGCCGGTTTGCCTCAGGCAGTTCAAGCCTCGGTTGCCGGTTGGAATGTTTCCCCCATGTTAATTATAATTGGCATTATTCTCAGCTATATCATTATGGGGATGTTTCTGGAAAGCGTTACTATGATGCTTATAACCATACCGATATACTACCCGATCATAGTTGGATTGGGGTTCAGCGGGATTTGGTTCGGTATCATTGTAATCGTAATGATTGAGATTGGGATGGTTACCCCGCCTTTTGGGATCGTTTGTTTCGCTATCAATTCGGTGGCGCCTGATATCAGCCTGATTAAAGTATTTAAGGGAATTTTACCGTTCGTGTTTGCGGAAGTAATTGTAATCATTTTATTATTGACTTTTCCGCAGATTGCTTTATGGTTGCCGTCGATGATGAAATGACCGGGAACTATGAAAAATGAGATTTATACAGTGGCGCTCGGTATTGCGGGCGCTATTTTTATGGACCTAATCATAGCAGCGGTTGCTGTTGGAGGGAATAAACATCTTCTTTTTTACCTGCTTTCCCGGAAACCGAAGTGAGAAGTTGGGCCGGGGTCCGTTGCCATCCCATGATTGGCATATTATTTGCATTGTAAAACTTTGTCTCGCTGCTGGTCTTTGGCTGTAAACAGGAAGGAGAGGTAACTAGTTTATGGAGAAAAAACAACTGATTTCTTAAAGTTCAAAAACAGTAATACTCTCAATCACCGGGTAAGTTTAATTTCAGAGGAAAGGGAG